>JAUWUU010000093.1 GCA_030617765.1 Flavobacteriia bacterium
TCTAACAATAGCATATCAACTTTCTCTATAGAGATTTTTATTCTTTTTGCTAATTCTTGAGATTTTTGTGCATCGTCTTTTACCAATGCATTTTTTAATGAAATATAATCGTTAATAACTAGGCCAATTTGCTTCTGAAACTTGGGATCAATTTTAAATTTTATATCTTTATTATTTAATTTATTGTTTTGATTCATCATGCTTTTTTGTCCTAAAAGTTGAGCTGAAGCATCTATTCTGAATACACCATTTGTCGCTACTTCCTCACCTTCTTTTAGCCCTTTTTCAATTATATAAAAACCTCCAAGATCAGCTCCTAAAAGCACTTCCCTATATACAAATGAAATAGTTTTTTCATGAGGTACTTTAACATAAACAACAGACCTTTTACCTGTCCATAACACGGCAGATTTAGGTATGATTAATGCATTGTTATTATTTTCCCATTTTACTTTTATTAACCCATTTGCAAACATTTCCGGCAATAATTTGTGTTTGTGATTTTTTACTTCGACTCTAACTTTTGCTATTCTGCTACTTGGAGATAAAAATGGGTCTATATAAGTAACTTTACCTTCATAAATTTGATCAGGAATTGCCTGAATAGTAAAATTCATTATATCACCGTTTTTAATCCAAGGGATATCTGATTCGTATGCTTCAAACATTACCCAAATATTATCAATATTGGCAATATCAAACATATTCATCCCTGCCATTACATGATCTCCTAATTCTACATTGCGTTTCATAACATAACCTGAATGATCTGATAGAATATCTATTTGTTCCTGTACCTTTCCAGATTTAATAATTGCATCTATTTGATAATCTTTAATTTTCCATAGTTTTAATTTATTTTTTGAAGCCTTGTATAATTGAGGGTAAATATCTTTTGATTTTATTGCTTCAAATAATTCTTTTTGAGCTGATATCAGTTCTGGTGAATATAAACGAGCAATTTTCTGACCTTTTCTAATTTTTTCACCAGTAAAATTTACATACAACCGTTCTATTCTGCCAGGTATATGTGATACTTGCGAATACAATCTTCTTTCATCAGGTTTGACTTTTCCCAATAAACGAACTTCTTTATTTGCGCTGGATTTGTTTATTACTGATGTTTGAATATTTGCCAATTGAATGGCTTCAGCAGAAAATACTATTTCAGTACTTTCAATATTTTCTTCGGAATTATTTGATCCGTCAAGCGGAATCAGTTCCATACCACAAATCGGACAATTACCGGGTTTTTCCAATTTTATTTGAGGATGCATTGAGCAAGTCCATAATTTTGTAATAGGATCTTGTACATAATTATGTTCTTCTTCAGTATGTATGACTCCGTCTTTATCACTTGATGTTATATTTCCAATAATAATACCCAGTATTAAAATTCCGATGGCGATAAAGTAATTTTTATATTTTCCCATTTTAAACTATTTAAATATATTTTCAATCTTTAAATTTTTAATACAATGAATTTTGTTTTATTAAGACCCCAATTGTGGGATCTAGGGGCTAATTCCCCAATAAATAATGCATAAATGCAATAGCAGCATTTTTATCAATAATCGCTTTTTGTTGTGCTAATTTGTATTTCAGCAATTGTCTTTCAATTCTTAAAACTTCTTCAAAATCTTTTGAATTAGTTGAATATGAAGTGATCAAAACATCCAATACTTTTTTTGCAATTTCTGATTGTTTTTTATTTAGAACTATTCGTCTCTCACTATCGTTAAAATCTTTAAAAATATTTTCATAAACGGTATTTAGAGTATTTCGTTTATCTTCTTTTCTAGCTATTTCTGCTGTTTGCAAATATTGAGCCTCTGCAATCAATGCCTTATACTTTTTTCGATAAATCGGAATTGAGACTCCTAACGATGGAAATAACAAAGCATCTTTACCGTTATTCGGATCTGACGAATTAGGATTTTTACCTACAATGATATAATTCACCCCGAGGTTAAATTTAGGTAAACCTTCTTTTTTTGCTATAACTTCTTGATTCATAAAAGCATTTAATTTATGATCTATACTTTTTATTTCGTGGTTGTTATTGTAAATAGAATCTTTTAAAGCAATATTTTCAAAAGGCAATTCATCTTGCCAAAGTTCCTTTGGGGTATCAATTATAACTGAATTATCACGGTTCAATAGATTATTGAATTTTACTTGAAGAACATTTTTTGAATCTATAAAAAGTGCCAGTTGGTTTTCAAGATCATTAATCTCTAGTTCTACCCTTAATTCATCTACTATAGAGGCATTTCCGGTTTCAATCTTTACCAAAGACAAATTCTTAAAGATCTCAAGAATTTCAAGATTTTCTTTGGTGATCTGCATGGCTTTTTCCATAAAATAGTAATTTAAGTATGCTGTTTTTACCTCGAAAAATAAATTGGATTTAGAATTTTCAAAAATTTCGTATTTGGCTTTTGCCATCTCAGTTGCAGCATCTTCTTTAGAAGCTAATAATCCAAACCAGGGAAATGCTTGTTTTAACCCAAAGGTTGCTCTTTGCGGACCTAATCTTGTTTCTATCGGATTAATAAAATATCCGAAAGTTAATTGTGGATCTGGTAAAGTGCCTACCTGAGGTACTTTTTTCATTGATGCCATATAATTGTTGAATTTTGCTTTTAAACCCGGATTATTTTCTGCAGCAATTTTTAAATATTGATTTAAGCTTTCTTTAGTATCCTGTGCCATTCCAATAAGGGAGGATATTAATAATAAGCTTAGAATTATAATTTTATTTTTCATTGTTTATCATTTAAAAATTACACAGATTTTCATAGAGAAATTACTGAGCTTTATTAAGAAATAGTTTTAATTTTAAAATCTTTAATCTTTTATTTGTTTTTCTTTCCACATACTATATAAAACAGGAACTACAAACATGGTCATCACTTGAAACAACATCCCTCCAAAAGTTGGAATAGCCATGGGAATTACCACATCAGCTCCTTTACCTGTAGCGGTTAAAACCGGAATTAAGGCAATAATTGCAGTGGCAGCTGTCATCATTGCTGGGCGAACTCTTTTAGAACCTGAATGAAGGACTGCTGTTCGAATTTCATTAACAGTTTTTGGTTTTTCCTTTTCAAATACTTGCATTAAATAAGTTCCCATAATCACTCCATCATCAGTTGCAATTCCAAAAAGGGCTATAAATCCAACCCAAACAGCAACACTTAAATTAATGGTATGTATTTGGAAAAGATCTCGCATTTCTATACCTGCCAAACTAAAATTTAAAAACCAATCCTGACCGTAAAGCCAGATCATGATAAATCCTCCTGAAAAGGCAACAAATATTCCCATAAAAACCATCAATGAAAGTGCATGATCTTTGAACTGAAAATACAAGATTAAAAAGATCAGCATTAATGTAATTGGTACAATGATCATTAATCGTTTGGATGCGCGGATCTGGTTTTTGTAATTTCCAGTAAACTTATAAGTTATACCATCCGGCAGTTTTAATTCACCCGAATTCAATTTTTGTTTGATTAAAGCCTGAGCTTCTTCCACTACATTTATTTCGGCATTTCCATCTTTCATGTCAAAAATTACATAAGAAGTTAAAAATGTATCCTCGCTTTTTATCATTTGAGGACCCTTTTTATATTCAACAAATGCCAGTTCGCTTAATGGAACCTGCTCCCCGGAGTTAGTAGATATTAATATCTTTTTAATGTCGTCAGGGTTATCTCTAAATTCACGTGCATACCTTACCCTTACCGGAAATCGCTCTCTGCCTTCTACCGTTGAAGTTAATTTTTTACCGCCCACAGCTACTGATAATTGTTCCTGAATATCTTTTACAGTCATACCATAACGAGACATGTTTTGTCGATTCATCTTAATTTCTAAATATGGTTTTCCAACAACTCTATCAGCAAAAACAGTAGAAGGTTCAATACTTGGAACTTCTTTTAAAATATGCTCTAATTTATAACCAGCCTTTTCTATAGTTTCCAAAGTTGGTCCAAAAATTTTGATACCCATAGGAGCTCTCATGCCTGTAGAAAGCATGATCAAACGCGTTTGTATAGGTTGTAATTTTGGAGCAGAAGTAAGTCCGGGAAACTTCGAATGTTTTAAAATCTCTTTCCAGATATCATCTGATTTTTTAATCTTTGTTCTCCATTGTCTGAAATACTCTCCATCCTCATCTAAAATTAATTTATCAAAACCGATTTTTTTATAGAGGTCTTCACCGTATTTATAAGTAGTGTTATCTTTTAAAACAAAAGCTCTATCATTATTTACTTTGAATCGTACTCTTTGACCATCTTCGTCTAAAATATATTCAGGTATATAATTGATTGTGTTTTCAAACATGGATGTTGGTGCCGGATCTAAAGCCGAATTTACCCTTCCCCACTTACCAACTGCAGAGGCGATTTCAGGAATAGAATTGATTTGCTTATCTATATTTGCAATTATTTCTATGTTTTCGGTAATACCGGAATGAGGCATGGTGGTAGGCATCAATAAAAATGAACCTTCATCTAAAGCCGGCATAAATTCATTACCCAATCCGGGAAAAGTTCTATCTAAACTATTCCATGCAATATTGTCTTTTGCAAAATTTGGTACAAATCCAAAAATCTTTCCAAAGCCCAACCAAATTGACATTCCTATAAAAATAACAAATATCGGAATTGCTAAAAATTTCCATTTATTATCCAAACACCAGGCTAATATTTTGGTATAAAAATGGACAATGGTCATTAAAAAACCTAAGACAACACTGATAATTATAACTACAAATAAGAAATTAACAAATGTTGTATTTGAAGCGCCCAATGGCATCCATTCAATGGTTAAAAAATAAACTACAATTAAAAATGTAATGGCAATATTGATGTAATTTGCGATTGTATTTGAATAAGTAAATCTAAGCCTTCCATTGAGTAAATTGATCTCGGTACCATATCGCGATAAAATATTATTTATCCCATAAGCAATTAAAGCTAAAGCAATTAAACTTCCGTAACCAATCATAAAAACAAGTCCAAATCCTATTAAAGTAGCATTGAATATGATACTTGTTCTCTTTTTATCTAATTTGATAGAAAATAAAATATGCGCTAATGCCGGAATAAATAGAATGCCAATAAATAAAGAGGACATCAAAGCAAAGGTTTTGGTCAATGCCAATGGATGAAATAATTTCCCTTCAGAAGCCTGCATAGCAAAAACAGGTATAAAACTTACAATAGTTGTAGCCAAAGCGGTTATTACTGCCGAAGCTACTTCAGTTGTTGCATTATAAATTACTTCTAATAATTCTTTGCCTTTTATACCTTTATTTTCTGGTAGATCTATATGCCTGATGACATTTTCAGTAAATACAATTCCCACATCTACCATAACTCCAATAGCAATTGCAATTCCGGAAAGGGCAACGATATTAGCATCTACATTAAAGAATTTCATAAAAATAAAGGTCATTAAAACTCCAATTGGCAGTAAACTTGAAATTAATATGGATGCTCTAAGATTTAAGATCAAGACGATCACAACCAATATACTGATCAAAATTTCAAGTGAAAGTGCAGATTCTAAAGTCCCTAAAGTTTCATAAATCAATCCGGAACGGTCATAAAATGGTATGATAGTTACTTTAGAAACTGTACCGTCTGCTGAGATCTTAGACGGTAAACCCGGAGCTACATCTTTGATCTTGTTTTTTAAATTTTGGATAGTTTCTAAAGGATTTGCTCCATTTCTGGCAACTACAACACCACCAACGGCCTCAACGCCACTTTTGTCTAGTCCACCACGACGAGTGGCCGGACCAAACTGAATTTTAGCAACATCTTTTAAACGAATTGGTGTATGATCTTTAACTGAAACCACACTTTCTTCAAGATCATTTAAACTTTTAATATTTCCCAAACCCCTTACCAGATATTCTGCCTTATTAAATTCAATAGTTTGCGCACCAATATCCAAATTTGAATTCTTAACCGCATTCATTATTTTTTTGATATCCACACCAAATGCTTTCATTGCATCAGGGTCTATATCAATCTGGTATTCTTTAATAAAACCGCCAATGGAAGCTACTTCCGAAACTCCTTTAGAAGCAGATAAATAATAGCGTATATAAAAATCTTGAATAGTTCTTAATTCCTGTGGATCCCAGCCGCCAGTTGGTTTACCTGTTTTAGGATCTCTGCCTTCCAAAGTGTACCAAAATACCTGACCTAAAGCGGTGGCATCCGGACCTAAAGCAGGTTTAACTTCATTAGGAACCGTACCGGATGGTAAGGAATTTAGTTTTTCTAATATTCGGTTCCTACTCCAATAAAAATCTATATCATCTTCAAAAATGATATAAATACTGGATAAACCAAAAATTGAATTTGAACGTATAGTTTTTATACCCGAAATACCTAATAATGCAGAAGTAAGCGGATAAGAGATTTGATCTTCAACATCTTGTGGTGATTGTCCAACCCACTCAGTAAAAACAATTTGTTGGTTTTCACCAATATCAGGTATAGCATCTACGGGAACCGGGTTTCTTTCTATCCATGAGATTTCCCAGTTAAAGGGAGCTGTTATAATACCTCCAAAAACAAAGGCAGCAAGTAAAATTAATGTAATTAACTTGTTTTCAAGAAAATAACGAATGATCTTATTGAGCATTATTATTAATTAAAATGATTTATAGATTAAGGGAGTCATTTCGACTGAAATATTTTGTAGTGAATTGAATAAAACGTGGAGCAGATATCTATACTAAATACAATAGTATGCTCTCAGCCACATTATATTCCATGCTACATAACACTGAGAATCACGTTAAAGTGAATCTCTCAATAAATCAAATTAAAAAAGTTTGGTAAAGAACCTGTATGTTTCTGTTTACCTGAGGTGGAGGATAATAAATAAAAGGTGTTAAATCTTTTCTTTCTTCAAAAAGATCTATATATGAGTAAGAATAAGCAATTATAAATTGCAATTGTTTAATTTCAAAATTATCTATGGCCTGTTGCTGTGTTTGGTTACCCTGAATTAATTCGTGAATATTATCACAACAATTTACTTTATTAATAGAATTATATTTGAAATCTTCATTTTTACACTCATCTTCTATCATTCCACAGGATTTAACATTATTAAAATAAGAAACATCTGTAACTTCACCCATACATATATGCTTTTCAACTGAGAAAGAAAGTGTTGAAAATAATACGATTAGCGAGAGTATAAATGCTAATATTCTGTGTAAAAACTGTATCATCGTAACAAAAGTAACACTAAAATCGAAGTTTTATTTTAAAAAAATGTTAAAAATTCAATTCTATCCTAAATATTATTGATTAAAACAATTAACAAAGGACTCATAGATGTTTTTTGATTATTTTTGGGAATTTTTATTTCAAAAAACATAAACAATTATAAATATATATACTCATTTTAATTTGAATAAATCATGAAAAAACTTTATCAAGAATTTAAAGACTTTGCATTAAAAGGGAATATGATGGATATGGCAATAGGTATCATCATAGGAACAGCTTTTAACAGAGTAGTTAGCATAATTGTAAAGAAAATTATTATGCCTCCCTTTTCTTTACTTACAAATGAAGTAGCATTAGCTGATAAGAAGGTCGTACTTCGAGATGCAACAGATAAAGCTGAAGAGTTGGCTATAGGTTATGGCGAACTTATAGAAGCTTTAGTCGATTTTTTTATAATAGCGCTTACAATTTTTGTTATTATAAAAGCAATGAATAAGTTTAGAAGAAAAGCTGATAATCCTGAAGATAAGGAAGTTGAAACGCCAAAAGATATTGAAATTCTGTCCAATATTGAAAAATTATTAGTAGAACAAAATAAATATTTAACAAAGTTTGATTAGTGTAGTTTAAATAAATATTGTCCTGAATAAATTTACTACTAAATCATAATTTTCTTCTGACTGCAATAATTTATCATTTTATTATAACATTTTGAAACACAATGTATTAAGTTTATTTATTTTAAATATTTCTTTTTAATTACTACGAAAATAATTCTTATCTTCGGCAACTTATTCATATTAATAAAAATAAAAAATGTTTAAAAGGTTAAAAGGATTTAGTCGTGCATTTTGGACTGCAAATTTTGTTGAGCTTCTTGAAAGAGGTGCGTATTATGGTGTATTTATCGTAATAACACTTTATTTATCTAGAATATTAGGTTTTAGTGATATTGAAGCAGGTATTATATCTGGTGTTTTTTCTGGTGGCTTATTTTTGCTACCCACTTTTACAGGAGCTTTAGCAGACAAAATTGGATTTAAATATTCTTTATTGATTGCTTTTACGCTATTGAGTATAGGTTATTTTGGTTTGGCTACATTGCCTTCAATGCTTGAATCAGCTGGACTGGTTGACTATTCAAATGGTATTGAATTCACAGGTTTACTTGAATCAGATCAAAGATGGTCTATAGTTCCAATAATGGTGATCATTATGATAGGTGGTTCATTCATTAAGTCAGTTATTACGGGCACAGTAGCAAAAGAAACGACTGAGTCTAATAGAGCACAAGGTTTTTCAATATTTTATATGATGGTGAATATTGGCGCATTTTCCGGAAAAACAATTGTAAAACCCTTAAGAGCATCTATGGGAGATATGGGATTGGTTTATATCAATTATTTTTCTACTGCCATGACCGTTTTAGCTTTGATTTTGATCATTTTCTTTTATAAAAGTTCAAAAAATGAAGGTGAAGGTAAAACTTTTAAAGAAATATGGAACAGTTTAATAAATGTTTTAACTAACGGAAGATTAGTTGCACTTATCATTATAATTACAGGTTTTTGGATGGTACAACACCAATTATATGCTACCATGCCTAAATATGTTCTTAGAATGGCTGGTGAAGGAGCTTCACCTTCTTGGTATGCTAATGTTAATCCTCTTATTGTTGTGTTAACCGTTACTTATATAACTAGAATGATGGCAAGCAAAACCCCATTATTTTCTATGACAGTAGGTATGTTTATCATGCCTTTTTCTGCTATTGCCATGGCGTCTGGGAATTGGTTTAGTGGTGGTGAGATAGATCTGGGTTTTATATCCATACATCCAATAGCGCTTATGATGATTATAGGGATTGCACTTCAGGCCTTAGGAGAATCTTTTATTTCTCCCAGATACTTAGAATATTTCTCATTTCAAGCGCCTAAGGGGGAAGAAGGTATGTATTTAGGTTTTAGCCATTTACATTCATTTTTAGCATCTATTTTAGGTTTTGGATTATCGGGTTATTTATTGTCAAAATATTGTCCGGATCCAAGATTATTCGAAACCCATGAAGCTTGGGAATCAGCAGCAAGTAACGCTCATTATATTTGGTATTATTTTGCAGCTATAGCTTTTGCATCTGCTATTTCATTGATAATTTATGGAAAAGTGATTAAAAGAATGGATGCTAAAACTGAAAAAATATAGATAATCTAGAAAAATATTTTCTTAAAATTTTAAAATATACCCTTCATTTTTTAACAATAAATATATAAAAATGAAGTTTAGCTATATTCTTATATCATAGTTGCTTAAAAAAATATTATAGTATTCACTAACAATTTATTGGATTAGCGCAAAATAAGCAATGCTATTTAAAAAATATTATGTTTATTTGCGCCTTCGTTAAATTTAAAAAAAAATCAATGACAAGTAAATATAACAAATGGTATCATCCGTATAAACCTGCCAAAGAATTTGATAAAAAAGTTGCCTATTTCAGTATGGAATTTGGTATCCATCAAGCACTTAAAATCTATTCTGGTGGGTTAGGTTTTTTAGCAGGATCTCATATGCGTTCAGGGTTTGAACTTAAACAAAATATGATTGGAATAGGGATGTTATGGAAATATGGTTACTATGATCAAGGTAGAAATGAAGACCAAACGCTCAGAACAAATTTTATTGAAAAGCATTACAATTTTTTAGAAGATTCAGGTATTGAAGTAGAAGTAAAATTACACGATAACCCTTCTGTAAAGGTTCGTGCTTTTGTATTAAAACCTGAAATATTTGGTTCTGTTCCTATGTACCTTTTATCAACTGATGTTGATGGAAACGATTACCTTTCAAGGACGATCACAGACCATTT
>JAUWUU010000141.1 GCA_030617765.1 Flavobacteriia bacterium
AAAATCCAAAAGTTAAAATCATTAAATAACCCTAAAGCTTATTTGTTTGAGCTTTTAAACACTTATGGTTTTACAGAATGGAATGATATCTATGATTTATTATCAGCACAATCCGGAAAACAGGTCTTTTCAAAAACACATCGTTTGATTAAAGACAGAGATTATTTATTGTTAAGTAAAAACTTAAAAAAAACGGATACTTCAAAAACTTTTGAAATATCTAAAAAACAAAAAGAAACAAGAATTAGTGATTTTACAATTCAAATAGAGGAGATTCATAAAGATTTGTTAAAGAAGGAAAACTCTTTTAAAAAAGGGTTTAATCATATTATTTTTGTCGACAAGGAAAAATTACAAATTCCTTTAACTGTAAGAAAGTGGGAAAAAGGCGACTATTTTTATCCTTTTGGAATGCAGGGCAAAAAAAATTTGAGTAAATATTTTAAGGATGAAAAACTATCGATTTTAGAGAAAGAAAATATTTGGTTACTTTGCACTGAAAAAGAAATTGTTTGGGTAATTAACAATCGTTTAGACAATAGGTTTAAGATTACCGATAAAACAAAATATATATTAAAGATTGAAATAAAAACATGAGAAAATTTATAGCTATACTTGGTTTAATTATTGCATTTACTTTAAGTGCAAACGCTCAAATGCATGACCCTGTAAAATGGGATACCAGTGTTGAAAAGGTTTCTGAAAATGAATTTGATCTGGTAATAACTGCAAATATTGAAGAAGGCTGGCATTTATATTCACAACATATTCCAGAAGCACCAATTCGACCAATTCCCACGTCATTTAAATTTGAAGAAGAAAAAAAAGAGTTTGAATTAATTGGAAAAACAACCGAAGGAGAAGGGCACGAAGAACACGATTCGGTATTTGAAATGCTTATTAAATATTTTGAAGATCAAGCAGTTTTTAAACAAAGGGTTAAGGTAATATCCGATAAGAAAATTACCATAAAAGGAGTTTTAGAATTTATGGTTTGTGATGATACCAATTGCTTACCACCAACTGAAGTTGATCTCTTGTTTGAGGTTGGAGATCAAAAGTTAGAAGTAGGAAGCCTGCCTGCCGGTGAGGTAGGTCAGAAGAAAGAAGATAAAAGCTTTTTGCAAACAACTCTCATTCCCGAGAAATCAGGAATCTCAGAATCAGAATCCAATTCAAATACAGTTAAAGATCTGGAAAAGAAAGAAAAGAGTAAAAGCCTTTTAACACTTTTTATTCTTAGTTTTTTTGCCGGTTTTGCTGCTTTATTAACACCTTGTGTTTTCCCAATGATTCCTATGACGGTAAGTTTTTTTACCAAACAAAGTAAAAATAAAGCTACTGGTATTAAAAACGCAATTATTTATGGGATTTCGATTGTAGTCCTATATGTTTTATTGGGTACAGTTATTACAGCAATTTTTGGCGCTGATTCTCTTAATGCACTTTCTACCAATGTTTGGTTTAATATTATTTTCTTTTTGCTTTTGGTAATTTTTGCGATCTCATTTTTAGGCGCTTTTGAAATTACATTACCAAGTTCATGGGGAACAAAAATTGATTCTCAAGCTGATAGAGGAGGGTTAATAGGTATCTTTTTTATGGCATTGGCATTGGCAATTGTATCGTTTTCATGTACCGGCCCTATAGTTGGAACAGCTTTAGTTGCTGCCGCCGCTCAAGGCGGAATAGCACCCGTAATTAGTATGCTTGGTTTTTCTTTAGCAATTGCTTTACCTTTTGCGCTTTTTGCAGCTTTCCCGGGTTGGCTGAATTCTTTACCAAAATCAGGAGGTTGGTTAAATACAGTAAAAGTTGTTTTGGGCTTTTTAGAATTAGCTTTAGCATTTAAGTTTTTATCAAATGCCGATTTGGTTTTACAAGCACATTGGCTAGAAAGAGAAGTGTTTATTGCAATTTGGATCACCGTTTTTGGTGCTTTAGCATTATACTTATTTGGAAAGATCAAATTACCGCATGATTCTGATCTTGACCATATCTCTGTAGGTAGATTAAGTTTAGGATTGTTGGTTGGAGCATTTACAATTTATTTGATTCCAGGTCTTTGGGGAGCGCCATTAAAATTGATCAGTGGGTTTCCACCACCAATGCACTATAGTGAGGCACCTTATGGTGTAGGATTCACAAAATTAGGTGGGGGAGGAAGTACTTCGCATGATGATATACCGGAAGGAGCACATTTAGGACCACATGATATTATATCTTTTCATGATTATGAAACAGGAATGGCTTATGCCAAAAAAGTTAATAAGCCTGTAATGTTAGATTTCACTGGTTGGGCATGTGTTAATTGCAGAAAAATGGAATCAAAAGTTTGGTCGGACCCCATTGTGCTTCAAACAATAAAAAACAAAGTCGTTTTGATCTCATTATACGTTGATGATAAAAGAGCTTTACCTGAAAATGAACAATATATTTCTGAAACATCAGGAAAAAAAATTAAAACCATTGGTAATAAATGGAGTGATTTCCAAATCAAAAAATATAAAGCTAACGCGCAGCCATACTATGTTTTATTAGACCATAATGGAAACAACTTAAATAAACATACAGCTTATAATCCTGATATTGAAGAATATTTAGCTTGGTTAAATGAAGGGATTACGAGGTTTAGGAAGTAATTTTATAAGTGCAAAAAGTAGATATAAAGTGCCATTAATAAAAATTTTGTAACTTTAGTTACAATTTATTTTAATGGATAACACTTTTATAGATAAAGTAAAACAAATTATTTTAGATCATTTAGATGATGAAAATTTTAGTGTAACAGAATTAGCATCTGAAATTGGTTGGAGTAGATCTCACACATTTCGAAAAGTAAGATCTGTTGCTGGTATTTCTGTAAATCAATTAATTAAGGAAACCCGCCTACAGGAAGCTGTCAGATTAATTACAGAAACCAATCTTAATGCTTCTGAAATATCCTACAAAGTAGGATTTAGCAGTCCATCGTATTTTAATAAATGTTTTAGTAAACATTACGGTGTTACGCCGGGAGAGTACAAAGAAAAAAGTAAGGAAACACAGTTGGTAAAAGATTATGATCAAACTCCTTCACATTCTGGTATTAAAAAATTTCAATACTTCTTGTATGCCCTTGGAGCAGTATTATTAATATTTGGAGTTATCTCAATTATTAAAAACACAAACAATCCTCACGAAACATCTATTGCGGTTTTATATTTTGATGATCATAGTCCTGAATCAGATATTCAATGGTTTTGTGATGGACTTACCGAAGAAATTATCGAAAAATTATCTGGTGTTAATAAATTGATGGTAACCTCCCGTACCTCAGTAAAACAATTTAAAAACTCTGATACACCAATTTATGAAATAGCAAAAACTCTTGAGGTAGATTATATTCTTGAGTCAAGTGTATCAAAATCAAAACACAGTGATTCGGTTCGAATTATTACACAATTAATTAATCAAAAAGATAAGCATGTTTGGTCTAATACCTATGACGAAAGTATTGAAAACTCATTAGAATTACAAAACAACATTTCTAAACTTATTGTAAAACAACTTGATATTACGCT
Source organism: Flavobacteriia bacterium (assembly GCA_030617765.1). GTDB lineage: Bacteria > Bacteroidota > Bacteroidia > Flavobacteriales > Flavobacteriaceae > Namhaeicola. The sequence continues at coordinate 3,564 of JAUWUU010000141.1, forward strand.
AAGTCCTGGTGAAGAAAAAAACATTGAAAAGTATCCAACGGAGAATAAAAAAGCTTATAATTTATTTCTTCAAGCCGAATATCAAAAAAGTTTATTTAATAAAATTGCTTTTAATAAAGCATTCCTTCTATATGAACAATCAATTGTATTAGATTCTAACTTTGTTGAAGCGTATTTAGGCTTGTCAAAAATGTGGCTGATAGGCGGATTAGTATGGGGCTTGTATAATGAGCAGGAAGCCTGGAAAAATTCTAAACAATCATTACTAAAAGCCAGGAGTATTGACAGTTTAAACAAAGAGATTGAATACAATTTACATTTGGGCTATTTTTATTATGACTGGAATTTTGAAGCGATGGAGAAATACTATCAAAAAAGATTGTTACAATCTGACTATAATAATATAACTGGAGTTCTTTTGGATTATGCCATAAAAACCGGGAGATATAGTGAGGCTTTTCTTATAAATGAAAGGTATATTAAAAAATCTCCAAAGACCAGTCACTTATATTCTTTTAAGGCAGAAATTTTAATGTTCCTTGGTAAAAATGATGCGACGCTTGAGTTATTGGAAAGATATAATTCCTTGTTTAGTGATGATTTTTATTATCTGCGAGGATCAACAAAATTGTACTTCTACGTTGAAGAATATAAAAAGTCTAGAAGTCAATTAAAAAAAATCAGAATCAAATTTCCTAATGAAAATCCATCTATTTTAATCTGGTTGGATGCAGTTTTTGCAAAAATGGATGAGGAAAATGAAAGTGCTAAACAATATTTAGATCAACTCGTAAATCTTTATGAAACACATGGTTCAGGAAGTCCTGCCTGGTTTATTGCACTTTACTATTGTTATTTTGAAGATTATGAGAATACTTTCATATGGCTACAAAAGTCATATGATCGTCATGAAGTAGAGATGACATGGCTTAAAGAAGAACCCCTTTTAACTCCTTTACGAAATGATGAAAGATATAAAGATCTTTATGATAAAGTAGGGTTTTTAAATATCAAATAGACCCAATTAGTAATATAGACGCTTTTGTTAATACTAAAGAGTTATTTTACTATCTTAAAATATCCACTTTCCATTCACCTTTCAATTTTTTATTTCAAAATGATTCAATATTACTATCAATGGTTTAAAATTACAATCATTTGATATGAGATTACAATTGAAGAGCACAATATTTATACCATTAGAACATAAATGTAACTAACTTTGTTTCATATTGTTACATCATTGCAATATGTTAGATTATAAAATTAACCAATTAAATATTATTATGAAAACAAGATTAACATTAATTATGATTATCGGACTTTTATTAACCAGCTGTAAATCAAAAGTCGACCTTGTAAACGACGAATTTCCTAAAGAAAAGCAAGAAGTTATAAATACTTTTGTTGCAATTGCAGAAAGCATTAAAGATGGAGATACTGATAAACTAATTGCTTTTCATGCCTATAGCCCAAAGTTTACTGAATTTAAAAATGGAGAACCACGCAATGGTGCTACGGCAAATGAAACTCATGAACGCAATGTTTTTGGTTCTGTAACCGAAGTAGTGAAATTTGATGCTAAAGATTTAAAAGTTGCAGTTTATGGTGATGTAGCTAACTTAACTTTTCACTCTGATTTCCAATTAAAATTCGGTGACGACCTTGTTGTCGTAAACGACCAAATTACTTTGTTATTTGTTAATACAGATGATGGCTGGAAAATGGTTCATGAGCACCATTCCCCATTGAAAAAATAA
>JAUWUU010000003.1 GCA_030617765.1 Flavobacteriia bacterium
AGAGACCACATAATAATTTAGGAAAGTTAACTCCAATAGAATTTGAAAATAAGTGGTTTAAAAAACAATTAGAAGTTAATAATGTTTTAACTATTTTTGATAATGAAAAATTAATAAAAACCGGTCAACTCTAATCAGGGATGTTCAGTTTTAATTTCTTAAATCATAATTCGTTAATCTTTGTTCGATATTTTGTTGCACAAAGTCTCTGATTTTGAGCCATTTTCCATATTTATTTAAACCCAATTTCCTTTAAACCTTTATGGCTTACTTTTATAGCTTCAAGAGGTTTCATATTAAAGGTTTTATCTTGTTCAACCATATAATATTCCATTCCTGATAGTTTTTTATTTGCAAGGATTCTAGAAAAATCAATATTTCCATTTCCTATAGGAGCAAACCTACCCTGATCGTCCATATCTTTAACATGCCATATTTTAAATCGTCCCGGATATTTTTTAAAATAGTCCACAGGATCAGCGCCAGCTTTTATCACCCAGTACAAATCCATCTGAAAATTCACATATTTAGGATTGGTGTTTTCTAATAAATAATCTATAGTAATGATACCATCCTTATCTTTTTTATATTCAAAATCATGGTTGTGGTATAATAATTTCAGACCGGCTTTTTCACATTTTTCGCCAAGTGTACTCAAAATATTGGCAAGGTTGGCTGCGCCACCTGTCATTCCTAAAGTTTGGGTTTTTGAATCAAATTTAAAAAGTCCCATTGGAGGTATGGGAATCACAAAATAGGTAAAACCAGCAGCTTTTGCATCAGCAAACATAACATCTGCATTATCTGGTGTTATGGCAGATTGATGTGTACTTATGGGATTTAAGTCCAATTGTGTAAGTAAATTTTTAAAATCCGCTGGGGTCATATTATAATATTTCCCATCTTTATAACCGGCTGCTTCTATATTTTTATAACCTGCATCTGCAACGGCCTGAAGTGTAGCCTTAGCATCAGTACCCATATCACCTCTTACAGTATAAAGCGCTAAACCACCAAATTTTTCTTGAGCATTGATATTAAATGTACCAACTAAAAACAGTGTAATTAGCAACGTTTTGATTATTTTTTTGATCATGATTAAGTATTTTTGAAATTATAAATTATTTTATAAAACTAATAAATATTTATCAATATAAATTAATAACTTTCAGTAAATTTACCCATATATTTTTTTTGTATATAGGAAAGATAAAAAGATTATGGTTTTTAATTTGGTGTCGATTGACCAAAGTTTTATTTCTTAAAATTTATAGCTTTCAATATTCAATTTCAACCCTTCATAGCCCATTCAACTGCTTTTTTTGCATGAATTTTGGTTGTATCAAAAATGTGGATATTTACATCGGAATCTTTAATAAGCAAAGGTATTTTTGTACATCCTAAAATTACGCCTTCTGCACCTTTTGCCTCTAAATTTTGAATTATTTTTTTATAAAGTTTTCTAGAGTCATTTTTAATTTGACCATGAACCAGCTCGTTATATATGATATTATGAACAATTTCTCTTTCTTCTGATGTAGGAATTAAAACTTCTATTCCAAAATCATTGGTCAAAATATTTTTGTAGAAGTCCTTCTCCATCGTAAATTTTGTCCCCAATAATCCAACCTTTTTTATTTTCTGATTTCTAATTTCTTTTCCAGTAGCTTCTGCAATATGAAGAAAAGGAATACTTATGTTTTTTATTATGGATTCAGCACATAAATGCATAGTATTTGTGCAAAGTATAACAATATCTGCTCCAGCTATTTCTAGTTTTTTTGCTGAAGATACCATTGTATTATTTAAAGCATCCCAATCATCATTGTGTTGTAATGCTTCAATTTCGGCAAAATCAACTGATATCATGATACTTTTACAGGAGTGAAAACCGCCTAATAATTTTTTTACTTCGTTGTTAATTATTTCGTAATAAACTGCTGATGATTCCCAGCTCATTCCTCCAATCAGACCTATTGTTTTCATTATGATGATTTATATTTCATGACATGATTTTACCATTAATAATCACAGTATCAATTAGGTTACTACCAAAAGCATAAGGCAAATAATTATAGGTAGGTACTTTTTTTGTAATGATAATATTTGCTTTTTTTCCTTTTGTAATACTGCCGTGTGAATCGGATAGATTCATAGCATAAGCTCCGTTTAATGTTGCTGCATTGATTGCTTCTTCTGGTGTCATTTTCATTTTGATACAAGCTGTTGAAACCACAAAATTCATATTTCCACTAGGTGCTGATCCGGGGTTAAAATCGCTGGCTAAGGCTAATGGTAAACCATTATCTATTAAATTTCTTGCGGGTGTATAAGGAATGCTTAAAAAATAGGAGCAGGAAGGAAGGGCAACAGGAATCGTTTTAGAATTTTTCAGAGCTTCAATGTCATTTATATTTAAAACTTCCAGGTGATCAACGCTTAAAGCATTATATTTTACGCCTACTTCAACCCCTCCAATACTATTAAATTGATTTACATGAATTTTAGGAATTAAATTATATTCTTTTCCTGTTTTTAATATTTTTTCTGTTTGCTCTATATTAAAATAACCGGTTTCACAAAATATATCAATAAATTCGGCCAGATTTTCTTCGGCTACAGCCGGAATCATCTCATTGCAAATAAGGTTGACATAGGCATCTTTATTATTTTTATATAACGCGGGAAAAGCATGGGCTCCTAAGAAAGTTGCTTTGATTTTAATAGGAAACTCTTTTGATAGTTTTTTGATGACGCGTAACATCTTTATTTCGGCATCTATTGTTAATCCATAACCTGATTTAATTTCAACAGCACCAGTACCCAAAGATATGATCTCTTTAATTCTTTCAGAAGCTTGTTGATAAAGGTCATCATCATCAGTATCTTGTAATTTTTTAGCAGAATTTAATATACCACCTCCTTTTTTAGCAATTTCTTCGTAAGAAAGTCCGTTGATTCTGTCAACAAATTCCCCTTCACGATTGCCTGCATAAACAATGTGTGTATGTGAATCACACCAGGCTGGCAATACGATCTTTCCTTTTGCATCAATGATTTTATCAGCATTAATGTTTGGTATTGAATGCATTTCTCCAAAGTCGTGAATCAGATCATCTTTTAAAACAAGAAAGGCATTTTTTATACTGGGCAGTATTTTCATTTCACTACCTGAAACTTTTTTAAAAGATAACTTTCTAACCTGCAAAAGATCTTTTATGTTGGTGATTAGCGTAATCATTGTTTTTTTGTAAAGATAAGATTAATTTGTGATGGTTTAAGGTACATTATTGTTACTTTTTTTATGATAATCTAATGTAAAAATTATCTATAAAAATATAGTTTTTTGAATCATTTTTGACTGTTATAAAGTATCTTTACAAAAATTATTTTTTAATGAATAAAGCAGTATATATTACAACAAGCGAACCTGAAAGTGGTAAATCTATTATTACTTTAGGATTGATGAGAATGTTATTAGGTAAAACTAAAAAAGTTGGATATTTCCGACCCATAATTGACGAAAAGCCAGAAGTAGAAATTGATAACCATATTGAAACAGTATTATCACATTTTGACTTAAAAATGGATTATGATGAATGTTATGCATTAACAGGACATGAAGTAATTCAGAAAAAAAATGAAGATAAAGATGATGAGATCATTGATATTATTATTGGAAAATATAAAGAACTTGAAGAGCGATTTGACTTTATTTTAGTTGAAGGTACAGATTTTGCCGGAGAAGGAGTATTTATTGAATTGGATATCAATGTATTAATTGCTAAAAATTTAGGAATACCAGCAATTATTGTCAGTAATGGAAAAGATAAGACTGTTGATGAAATAGAAAGTAATATTCAATTGGCTTATGATTCTTTTGATGAAAAAGAAGTAAAAGTTTTGGCTGTAGTTGCTAACAAAGTAAAGTTAAAACATGTTAAAGAAATTAAAACTGTTTTAAAAAGTAAATTACCTTCTAATGTTTTTAGTTATGCAATACCTTTAATAACTTGTCTTGACAATCCAACTATTCAAGAAATTGTAGATGAATTAGAAGCAAAGGTTTTATTTGGTAAAAAACATTTAAATCAACAAGTAGGAAGTTTTGTTGTTGGGGCAATGCAATTGCGTCATTTTATAAAATATTTAAAAGAAAATAGTTTGGTCATTACACCGGGTGATAGAGCAGATGTTGTCTTGAGTGCCCTTCAGGCAAATATATCGAGTAATTATCCTAAAATATCGGGCATCGTTCTAACTGGTGGATTAAAACCGGAAAAAGCAATTTTAACTTTGATAAAAGGTTTGTCTAATGTTGTACCGATAATTTCAGTAGATAAAGGAACATATGAAATTGCCAATGAGATTGGAGCTATCAGATCTCATATATACGCAAATAATAAACAGAGAATCTTTACTTCGCTTAGTACATTTGAAACACATATAAATATTGGTGAATTATCAAAAAAACTAATAACTTATGAATCAGAGGGTATAACTCCACGTATGTTTCAATATAACTTGGTTACCCGCGCTAAGAAAAATAAAAAACATATTGTTTTACCTGAAGGAGAAGATGCAAGAATTTTACGTGCTACATCAAGATTAGTTGCTTTAGATATTGTTGATATTACTTTACTGGGAAATGAAAAAGCAATTAAAAGAACAATTGAAAAACTTGGAATACCCTTTAATTTTGATAAAGTTAATATTATCAATACGGCTAAATCAGAATATTTTGAAGATTATGCAAATACTTTTTATGAATTGCGAAAACATAAAAATGTAAATATTGGTATTGCAAAAGATCTAATGAAAGATGTTTCTTATTATGGAACTATGATGGTTCATAAGGGAGATGCTGACGGTATGGTATCTGGAGCTATTCATACAACACAACACACCATTAGACCAGCTTTACAATTTATTAAAACTAAGCCTGATGTCTCGGTAGTGTCTTCAATATTTTTTATGTGTTTAGAAGACAGAGTATCAGTTTTTGGTGATTGTGCCATTAATCCTAACCCTACGGCTGAACAATTAGCTGAAATTGCAATATCTTCAGCTGATTCAAGTTTAGCTTTTGATATTGAACCAAAAATAGCAATGCTTTCTTATTCTTCGGGCTCTTCAGGAAAAGGTGAAGATGTAGAACGTGTTAGAAATGCAACTGAAATTGTTAAAAAATTACGTCCTGAGTTAAAAATTGAAGGACCAATTCAATATGATGCTGCTGTTGATCTGGAAGTTGGAAAAAGTAAATTACCCGATTCTGAAGTAGCCGGACAAGCAAGTGTTTTGATTTTTCCTGATCTAAATACTGGTAATAATACTTATAAAGCAGTTCAACGTGAAACTGGAGCTATTGCTATAGGTCCAATGTTACAGGGTTTAAACAAGCCGGTTAATGATCTAAGTAGGGGATGTACTGTTGATGATGTGTTTAATACTGTGATTATTACTGCTATTCAGGCAGAAGGTTTATAAAGTAAAAAGCATGCCCTCACGAAAGTAGGGGCGTAAAGTAAAAAGTAAAAAGCGTAAAGTAAAAAGTGGCATTAGATGCTACATATTATAAATATGAAGATATTAGTTATAAACTCAGGGAGTTCTTCAATTAAGTATCAATTATTTCAAATGCCACAAAAAAAGGTTATCTGTAGTGGAATGGTTGAAAGAATTGGTTTAGAAAAATCAAAGATCATTTTTAGATCAGAAGAAAATGAAATTGAAGAAGTGCTCAATATTCCAAACCATCAGACTGGTTTAGAAAAAATCAATAAATTTTTATTAGATACAGAAAAAGGTGTTTTAAGTGATGTAAACGAAATAACAGCAGTTGGTCACAGGGTTGTGCATGGAGGTAGCACATTTGCAAAAACAACTGTTATAAATGAAGAAGTAAAAGATAAAATAAAAGAATTGTTTGAATTGGCTCCACTACACAATCCACCCAATTATGTAGGAATTGAAGTTGCCGAAAAAATATTTCCTAAAGCAAAGCAAATAGCCGTTTTTGATACTGCTTTTCATCAAACAATACCTGAAGTAGCTTACCGCTATGCTATTCCGAATCACTTTTTAGAAGAAAATCAAATCAGAGTTTATGGTTTTCATGGTACGAGTCATAAATTTGTTTCTGAAAAAGCCAACGAATATCTAAATTTAAAGAAATCAAAGATTATTACTATTCACTTGGGTAACGGATGTAGTATTACCGCAGTTAAAGATGGTAAAAGTATTGATCATTCTTTGGGTTTTGGACCAATGAATGGTTTGATGATGGGAACAAGAAGTGGCGATATTGATCAATCAGTAATTTTTTATTTGGTGAATGCATTAGGATATTCTATTGACGATGTTAATAAAATTCTTCAAAAAGAAAGTGGTATGCTCGGTTTAACCGGGTTTAGTGATCTGCGTGAGATTGAAGCTGAGGCTGAAAATGGTAATAAAATGTGTCAAATTGCTTTGGAAATGAATGCATATCGTATTCAAAGATTTATTGGGTCTTATGCTGTGGCGATGAATGGTTTAGATGCCATAGTTTTTACAGCTGGTATTGGTGAAAATTCTGATATGGTAAGAAAAATGGTTTGTAAGAATATGGAATTTTTAGGAGTTAATCTAGATCAAGAAAAGAATAGTATTAGATTAAAGGAAATTCGTGAAATTAATACTACTGCGTCTAAAGTAAAAGTTTTAATTGTTCCAACCAATGAAGAATTAGAGATTGCCAAGCAATCTTATAAGTTATTGAAAGATTAATTTTTGTAGACTTTTCAATTTATTGACTCATATATTTATGAATGATTTTTTTACAAAAACTAAGAGAATGGGTTTAATTTTTATAATAAATTTTATAAATGGAAAGTTTAAATAAAAATGAATATGACTCTTATTTTCAAGGGTATATTGATCTAGCTAATGAAAATGAAAATGATTTTCTTCAAAGCTTGATTGGATCTCTAGAGGATAGTATAATCTTTTTTAAAGAAATTCCTTTTGAAAAGCAGCTATTTAAATATGCAGACAAGAAATGGACTATAAAGGAGATCTTACAACATATAATTGATACTGAGAGAATTCTTTCTTATAGAGCATTGCGATTTTCCAGAGGAGATAAAACAAGAATTCCTGGTTTTGATGATAATAAATATTCAGAAAACGCTCTAGCCAATCAAAGAGATTTTGCTGATCTTATAAATGAATTTACTGAAGTAAGGAAGTCTACCATAAGCTTATTCAGAAGTTTACCAAACGATACATTAAAAAATATTGGTGTTGCGGGTGGTAATAATGTGTCAGTTAGAGCCTTGGCCAATATTATCTCAGGACATCTACTTCATCATATAAGAATAATAAAGCAGCTTTATTTACAATAAAATATCATTTTATAGCGTTTAAATATATATTAAACTGCTCAAAATGAACTCTAAAAGACAAGGAAATCAGGAAAACATTAATTTTTCACTTAAAAAAAGAAGAGTGCAAAAAAAAGCATCTAAATACGAAAAAGATATGTTCTTAGACGAATTTGGATACGAAAAATATTATTATAGAATTAAGAATTTACGAAAAGGGTTTTAGTTAAGATTATTTAAAATATTTTTTAACATAAGCAATTTTCTGGTTTATAGTCATTTGATCGGCGTTGATGACTTCTTTCAATTTTGAAACCAATTGTGGTTTGTGAAGAATGAGTTTTTCTAATTTAGTTTTTGTTTGCGCCGGACCAAAGATCATAATTTCGTCTGCTTTATTTAAAATAGTAGATATTTCATTGAGATAGCGATTTGCTTGATCTTCAATTTTAAGTTTTTTACTTTTTTCACCATTTAAATATTGATCCCCAAATCTACCATATTGTTTCCCCTCTCCAGGAAATCTCTCTCGGGTTTCAATTTCTGAATAAATTGTTTTTAAATTATGTTTATCATCAGATAAAGTGATGATATTTGCTTCTTTTTGATCTAACCATATACCAACTTTTTTCATTTCTAAAAGTTTAAAATTAATACTTAGTTTTATCCTCTTTTTCTTCCCATAGTTTGAAGGCTTTTAAAGCCTCATTTCTGCTATTTTGTTCAAATTTTATGCTTCTTTTATTATAATCTAAATCAATTTCTTTATAAATAAAAGCATCATCAAAACCTACATTTGCAGCATCTGTTTTATTACTTGCAAAGTAAACTTTATCTGGTCGAGCCCAATAAATTGCACCTAAGCACATTGGGCAGGGTTCACATGAAGTATAGATTGTGCAATCTTCTAATTGAAAAGAATCTAAATTTTTACAAGCATCTCTTATTGCAATAATTTCAGCATGTGCAGTTGGATCATTGGTAGAAGTAACTTTATTATTTCCTTTCCCAATTATTTCTCCATCTTTAACTATAATACAACCAAAAGGACCTCCTTCATTATTTTGTGCACCATCAATAGCAAGTTTTATTGCTTCTTGCATAAATTGGTTATGCTCATCATCATTTTTAACAGAATCATAATCCTGATCTTGTAAAGCTTTAGCAGCTTCATCTAAGAATTTTTTATTGAAATTATTGCACATAGAGAAATATATTTAAGTATTAAGTACTGAAATGAGAATTATCAATACTTAATACTTAAGATTATCAAGATAATCAATTTATTTAAGACTTCCAACCATATCTTCGGGTTTAACCCATTCGTCAAACTGTTCTGGCGTAACATAGCCTAAATTTACAGCTTCCTCTTTTAGGGTTGTACCGTTTTTGTGAGCAGTGTTTGCAATTTCAGCAGCTTTATAATAACCAATCTTTGTATTAAGTGCAGTGACCAACATTAATGAATTACCTAAAAGTTCATCAATTCTTTTTTGATTTGGTTCTATTCCTCTTGCACAATTAATATCAAAAGAAATACAAGCATCACCTAATAATTCAGCACTTTGTAAAAAGTTATAAGCCATCATAGGTTTGAATACATTTAATTCATAATGACCTTGTGTACCACCAATAGATAAAGCAACATCATTACCCATAACTTGTGCGCAAACCATTGTTAAAGCTTCTGATTGTGTTGGATTTACTTTGCCGGGCATTATTGATGATCCGGGCTCATTAGCAGGAATTGTAATCTCGCCAATTCCACTACGTGGACCCGAAGCTAAAAATCTTATATCATTAGCAATTTTATTTAAAGAAACAGCCAATTGTTTTAAAGCACCATGACTTTCTACCATAGCATCATGAGCGGCTAATGCTTCAAACTTATTTTCAGCAGTTTTAAATGGCAAGCCGGTAAATTCAGCAATTTTTTTGGCTACCAATACATCGTATCCATTTGGTGTATTTAATCCTGTGCCAACAGCAGTACCGCCTAAAGCTAATTCTGACAAATGATCAAGAGTGTTGTTTAGTGCTCTTAATCCGTGGTCTAATTGTGAGGCATAACCACTAAATTCCTGACCTAAAGTAAGGGGTGTAGCATCCATTAAATGTGTACGACCAATTTTTACCACATTTTTAAAATCAAGAGATTTTTGATGCAGCGTATTGCGCAATTGAGTTACACCTGGAATTGTATTTTCGACTAATATTTTATATGCTGCAATGTGCATACCTGTTGGAAAAGTATCATTAGAGGACTGTGATTTATTTACATCATCATTGGGTGTTAATGTTTTTTCACCTTCAGCCATTGTTTTACCGGCAAGTACATGAGCTCTATGGGCTATAACTTCATTAGCATTCATATTGCTCTGTGTTCCACTACCTGTTTGCCATATAACCAAGGGGAATTGTTCATTTAATTTTCCTTCGATAATTTCATCACAAACTTCAGATATTTGATCTCTTTTTTCATCATCCAATACGCCAAGTTCAGCATTGGCATAAGCAGCAGCTTTTTTTAAATAGCCAAAAGCCTGTATAATTTCTTTAGGCATTGAAGCTGATGGTCCAATTTTAAAATTATTTCTTGATCTTTCGGTTTGAGCTCCCCAGTATTTATCGGAAGGAACTTCTACTTCACCAATGGTGTCATGCTCTATTCTGAATTTCATATGTTTAAATTTTTGTTGTATAGATTATCAAACAAAGTTACAAAATTGACTCCTATTGCCTTTGAAATAGCAAGGTTTTTTAATGACCCTTTGTTACATAAAAACAAACCACCAATTATTCACAATTGATGGTTTGTTTTATTGAGAATTTTAAAAAGATTATTTTTCTCTAAACCAATATTCGGTACGTCCAAGTAATGAAAACCCTATATAACCTCTAATTTTTAATTTGTTTTTTTCTACCAATTCAATATAACATTTATAAATACTTCCGTTTTCAGGATCTGTAATTTTTCCTCCGTTCCATTCATCGCCATCTTTTTTAAGTCCATCAAGAATTACCATTCCTTCTATTGGTTTATTCTGTTTTTCACCTTCGCATTGATCACATAAATTTCCCTTATCTTCTTCTTTCACTAATTCTATGATCTTTGCATAAATTTTATCATTTTGTTGATATACTTCAATAATGGATATTTTTTCGTTTGTATCAGAATCAACGCTATACCATTTTCCAGTTACTGATTGAGCATTGCTTGTTACTATTCCAATAAACAAAAGCATACTAAATGTAATAAAGTTTTTCATTTTTATTGAATTCAATTATTAGTTAATATATTTATATTTTGTATCAATTTAATTTACTACTCTTTCTAAATACTGAGTTCTTCCAAAAAGTGAAAAACCTAGAAATCCTCTTACTTTTAATAAATTATCATCTTCTAAAGTGATATAACATTGATAATATTTTCCATTGTTAGGATCCAGAATTTTACCGCCATTCCATTCATCACCATCTTTTTTGACATCTTCAAGAACTATCATTCCTTTAATAAGCTTGTTTTTATTTTTGCCTGTACATTTTTTACATACCTTGCCAATATCCTCTTTCTGTAGGATAGAATCAATTTTGGCAAAAAATTTATCTCTTATTTTATAGACCTTAACAATTGTTTCTCTATTTTTAAAACGATCAAAACTATACCATTTTCCAGTAATTGATTGAGCATAGGAAGTAAAATTAATAACCATGAAAAAAATTAAAAGTAAAAATAGTTTTTGCATTTATTTTAATATTTTTCTAAATTATTTTTATGCATTTTTATTAAGGTTGTATTTAGTTCAAAACCTAAGAGCAAAATAATTGAATTTACCCAAATAAATAACATTATAACTATTACAGTACCAATTGAACCATATAATTGATTGTATTGAGAAAATTTTTCGATATATATTTTAAAGAATTCAAAATTAAGGACAAATAATATTGTAGTAAAAATAGTTCCTGGTGAGAAAAAATTCATTTTTTTTCCTTCTTTTATACCGTAATAATACAATAATGAAACTCCTATAAAAACCATAAGCATTAAGATAAGAATTTGAGCTAGCCCTATCCAAAATGCTGAATCACCAAAAAACCCTTCAGGATTTACAAACCTGATTACAATTTCTAATAAAATAATAACACTTACAGTAAACAATAACAAAAATGTCAAAACCAATGAAATTGCTAATGCAACTAAATATTGCCGAATAACTGTTCTTGTTTCAATATCGTGAAAAGTATATTCAAAACCACTTAAAATAGCATTTACACCATTAGTCATTAAAATAATTGATAGTAGGAAACCAAAGGATAGTAACTCTCCATATTTATTGTTGGCAATATCATTGACTACATGTGATACGGCTTCAGATGAATCTTTAGAAGGTAATGTTATATAAATAAATGATAAAAGATCATCTTGGAACCCTTCAATTGGTACATAGGGTATAAGTGTTAAAATAAAAAGCGCAGCAGGAAAAAGAGCAATAAAAAAACTAAAAGCAATACTTCCGGCTCGAGTAGTCAATGCCCCTTTAATTATACCGGTAATGTACATATTTAAAAGGTCATAAAGACTCATTCCTTCAAGACCGGGAATTTTAATTCTTTGGAAGAGCCTTACAAACCATCCAATAATAGGTATTTGTGAATTATCTCCCCTTGCCATTTTTTAAAAGTATTTTGCATCATAAGTTAAATGCCATTTATCTTGTACTTTTAACACTTGTTCAATTACATCTCTCACACATCCTTTTCCTCCTTTTTTTTGAGAAATATATTTAGAGATACGCTGAATTTCCTGAACAGCATCATTAGGGCAGGCTGCCAAACCAACCATTTTCATTACTGGTAGATCAGGTATATCATCACCCATATACAAAACATTATCTCTATTAATATCATAGATCTTTAAATATTCTTCAAATTTTTCAATTTTATTATGAACGCCTAAATAAATATTGGTAATGCCTAAACCATTTAACCTTAATTTTACGGCCTGACTACTACCTCCTGAAATGATACATACATGATATCCCATATCAATGGCAGTTTTTAATGCAAATCCGTCTTTTGTGTTCATTTTTCTTACCAATTCACCATCAGGAAAAATCGTAACAGATCCATCAGTTAAAACACCATCAACATCCAAAATAAAAGTAGTTATGTTGGGCATGAGTTCTTTATAGCTTTTTTCCATGATAAGTTGTTGCTATTTAAATATATAATGCTAAGAATTATAAGTTTTTATTATTGAATTTGTGACTAAATTATAAATTTCTTTTTTATTATTATCCAATTGTTGTAATTGTTTTTTAATTACTTCGATATCATTTCTTTTTGCCGGACCAGTTTGTGCTTTATACGGACTTAGATCATTTAGTTTTTCTGTTGTTTCAAAAATTAAAGGCTTTAAAATGTCAAAAGAGATATTATTTTCAACACAAATATCATTAGCAAGTTTAAACATGTGATTAGAAAAATTATTAACAAAAACTGCTGCTATGTGTAATTTTTCACGTTGATGTAAATCGATTTTATATACATTTTCACTTATTAATTTTGCCAGGGATCTTAGTAAGCTCGTGTCATTTGTATTTTCAGTTTCAATACAAATTGGAATTTGATTATAACTTAATTCTTTTTCTTTTGAAAAGGTTTGTAAAGGATAGAATATCCCTTTATTTGCTTTACATTTCAATGAATTTAAAGGTTTACTTCCTGAAGTATGAACAACCAAACCATCTGTAAAAGTTAGTTGTTTTGATAAAGTTGAAATAGCATCATCATTTATTGCAATTATGTAAATATCAGCTTTTTGCAAATTATTGATACTATTAGTTTTTGGAATATTTCTATTGAAATAGGAATCATTTTTGTTATCTCGACTATAGCGTTGTATAAGATCAACCCCATTTGAATTTCCAAAAGCTTTTGCTAAATGAAAGGCAATATTTCCGGCTCCTATTAAAACAACTCTAATCATATAACGAAGATAAATAAAAAAAGACTGTCAATTGTTTTTGACAGTCTCTAATAAAATAAAAATTATAGTAATTTCTACCAGATCTTTGCTTGTAAATCACCTGAACGAACCATTTGATCTCCATTTTTAGCATCCCAGGCTTTTCTAAATTCATCTAAATTACTCATCGGACCATTTACCCTGTACTGCGAGGGTGAATGTGGATCAGTAGTTACTTGTTGTTTCACATATTCTGGTCTTGTATTTGATGCCCATACTTGTGCCCATCCTAGATAAAACCTCTGTTCTGGAGTAAAGCCTGCAATATTTTCTCTACCACCATTTTTATCGTAATATTTTTGTAAAGCGTAATATCCAAGTGTTAAACCACCCAAGTCAGCTATATTTTCTCCTAAAGTTAGTTTACCTTGAACAAAAACATCCGGAAGCGGTTCGTATTTATCAAATTGTTCAACAACAATTTTTGTTTTTGCATCAAATTTTTCTCTATCGGTAGTTGTCCACCAATTATTCAAATTCCCATTTTTATCATATTTAGAACCACTATCATCAAATCCGTGCGTAAATTCATGACCAATAACACCACCAATTGCACCATAGTTAATAGCTACATCAGTATTCGGGCTGTAAAAAGGAGGTTGTAAAATACCTGCAGGAAAAACCACTTCATTATTTACAGGATTGTAATATGCATTTACAGTTTGAGGTGTCATTCCCCATTCTGTTTTATCTACAGGTTTACCCAATTTTGATAAATTCTCCTGAGCTTTCCAACGATTTACAGCATATATATTTTCAATCACTGTATTTGATTTGATATCAATTGTAGAATAATCTTTCCATTTTTCAGGATAACCAATTTTATATGTAAAGGCTTTTAATTTTTCGGTTGCTTTCACCTTTGTTTCATCACTCATCCAATCTAACTGAGTAACTCTATCTAAATATGCTGATCTGAGGTTTTCAATCAATCCTTCTACCTCTTTTTTCGAGCTTTCAGGAAAGTATTTGCCTACAAATAATTTACCAAGTGGTTCACCTAGTTTACCATTAACCAATGATACAGCTCTTTTTTCACGAGATTTCATTTGTTTAACACCGCCTAATACTCCGCTAAAGAATTCAAAGTTTTGTTTAACATATTTATGAGATAGCCATGATGCAGCTCCATCAACCAAATGCCATTTAAAATAAATTTTCCAATCTTCAACAGGTATTTCTTTTAACAAACTGTTTGTTCCTTTAAGAAAATCAACTTGAGAAACAATAATATTATCAATATCAATATTAAGAATAGTTAAATATTTTTTCCAATCATAATCAGGTGAAAGTTTTTGAAGTTCGGTAATTGTCATTTTATTATAGGTCAATTCTGGGTTCCTGCGGTCAATTCGCGACATTGAATTTTGTGCAATTCTTTTTTCCAAGTCAAAAATTGTTGTTGCATTTTTTTCTGCTGTTATGGAATCATTTCCCATAAGCACAAACATTTTTTGCAAATGATCTTTGTATGCTACTCTTATTTTTTGGAAGCGTTCATTATCTTTTAAATAATAATCTCTATCAGGTAAAGTTAGACCACTTTGTGAAGTATAAGCAATATATTTTTGACTATCTTTTTTATCGGTACCTATATAAAATGATAGAGGAGAGCCGATCCCTTCTTTACGATTTGCAGCAAAAAACTCAGGAAAATCTTTATAGGTTTTTAATGATTCAATTCTTTCTAAACGGAATTTTAATGGTGATAATCCCGCATTTTCAATGCCCAATGAATCTATAGCAGATTTATAGAAATCTCCAATTAATTGGGAACTACTTCCTTTTGTACCACCTTTTTTTTCGGCTTCAAGAATGATGCCTTTTAATTTTACTTGTCCATTTTCATATAACACATTAAAAGATCCCCATCTGCTTTCTGTTTCGGGCATAGGATTGGCTTTTTGCCATCCGCCAGTTGCATATTGAAAAAAATCTTGTTTTGGTGAAACTGATTTATCAAGATTAGCAAGATCAAATCCAGGAATGATCTCGGAAGTTGATTTTTTGTTTTGGGCATAAAAATTTGATGTAAATAAAATGGTAAAGATTGCTAAAAAAAAACTGATAAGTTTTTGAGATTTATTTTTCATGATTGGAAATATATTTATATAGATAAAAAAATAAAAGTACAAAAAAAGGCTGTCTTTTTAGACAGCCTTTTAAAAATATATTTTAAAAAAGATTAGTTTAATTCTTCTCTAATATTAGCTTGTGCAGCTGCTAATCTTGCAATTGGCACTCTAAAAGGTGAACATGAAACATAATCTAATCCTGTGCGATGACAAAATTCAACTGAACTTGGCTCACCACCGTGCTCACCACAAATACCTAGTTTGATATCAGGGCGAGTTTGACGACCTTTTTTAACAGCCATTTCAACTAGTTGCCCAACACCTTCTTGATCTAATACCTCAAAAGGATCATCTTTTAAAATACCTTTTTCAATATAAATTGGCAAGAATTTTCCGGCATCATCACGAGAATAACCAAAGGCCATTTGCGTAAGATCATTTGTTCCGAATGAGAAAAATTCAGCTGATTTCGCAATTTCATCGGCTGTAAGTGCAGCACGAGGAATTTCAATCATAGTTCCAACCAAATGCTCTATAGTGTCTCCTGTTTCTTCAAATACTTTTGCAATAGTATCTCTTACGATATCTTCTTGCAATTTCATCTCAGCTAAAGTCCCGGTTAAAGGAATCATTATTTCTGGTTTAGCAACAATGCCTTTTTTCTTAAGTGCTAAAGCTGCACCAATAATTGCACGTGTTTGCATTTCAGTAATTTCAGGATAAGTATTTCCTAAACGACAACCTCTGTGACCTAACATTGGATTAAATTCTGCAAGATCTTCAACTTTTTGTTTGATAACATCAACAGAAACACCCATAACATCAGCCATTTCTTTTTGACCTTTTTCATCATGAGGTACAAATTCGTGAAGCGGTGGATCCAATAAACGAACAGTTACAGGAAGATCATGCATTACTTCAAAAATACCTTCAAAATCTTTTTGCTGGATTGGTAATAATTTTTCAAGGGCTGCTTTTCTTCCAACTACATCGTCGGCTAAGATCATTTCGCGCATGGCAACAATTTTTACACCTTCAAAGAACATATGTTCAGTACGACAAAGTCCTATACCTTTAGCACCAAAATCACGAGCTACCTGACTATCATGTGGCGTATCAGCATTTGCTCTAACATACATTCTAGTAAATTTACTGGTTAGATCCATAAGTTTACCAAAATCACCACTTACTTCAGGATCGATCGTAGCGATACTACCTTTGTATAATTCACCGGTAGAACCATTTAAAGATACCCAATCACCTTCTTTAAAAACTTCATTTTTAATTGTTAAAGTACGATTTTTATAGTTTATTTTTAATTCACCGGCACCTGAAACACAACATTTACCCATACCACGAGCAACAACTGCTGCATGAGAAGTCATACCTCCACGGGCAGTTAAAATACCATTGGCAATATTCATCCCTTCCAAATCTTCCGGAGATGTTTCAATACGTGTTAAGATAGAATTTTCATATTTATCAGCTTCATCTGCAAAGAAAACCAATTGCCCGGTTGCTGCTCCCGGAGAAGCAGGTAAACCTTTTGTTAGAACAGTAGCTTCAGCCATTGCAGTATCATCAAAAACCGGATGAAGTAATTCATCTAATTTGTTTGGTTCTACTCTCATTAAAGCTTCTTTGGCATCAATTCTTCCTTCTCTGAGCATTTCAATAGCCATACGAACCATAGCTGCACCAGTCCGTTTTCCACTACGTGTTTGTAGCATCCATAATTTACCATCTTGAATAGTAAATTCTATGTCTTGCATATCATTATAGTGATCTTCTAATTTATTTTGAATATCAACTAATTCTTTATAAACATTTGGCATTACCTCTTCTAAAGAAGGATAATTTGAAGCTCTGTCATCTTCTGATACAGTAGCTAATTTTGCCCAACGCAATGAACCCTCTTTTGTAATTTCTTGAGGTGTACGTACACCGGCAACAACATCTTCTCCTTGAGCATCAATTAAGTATTCTCCGTTAAAGATGTTTTCTCCTGTACCAGCATCACGTGTAAAAGCTACTCCAGTACCAGAGTTAGATCCCATATTACCATAAACCATTGCTTGAACGTTTACAGCAGTTCCCCAATCATCAGGATACTTATGCATTCTTCTGTAATAAACAGCTCTATCAGTATTCCAGCTATCAAAAACAGCCATTACTGCTCCCCAAAGTTGATCCCAAGGGCTATCAGGAAATTCTTTTCCTGTTTGTTTTGTAACAGCTTCTTTAAATTTTGAAACTAATTCTTTTAGATCATCAACAGTAAAATCAGTATCGAGTTCAATACCTCTTTTTTCTTTAAGTTCTTCCATTATAGCTTCAAAAGGATCGATATCTTCTTTGCTTTCAGGTTTCATCCCCAAAACAACATCACCGTACATTTGAACAAATCTTCTATATGAATCCCATGCAAAACGATCATTACCTGATTTTCTTGCAATTCCCTCTACAGCTTCATCATTTAGACCTAAGTTTAAAACTGTATCCATCATACCGGGCATTGAAACTCTTGCACCTGAACGAACTGATAATAATAATGGGTTTTCTTTATCACCAAATTTAGTTCCTAAAATATTTTCAATATTTTTTACAGCATCTTCAACTTCTGTTTTAATCAAAGCCACAGCATTATCTTTACCAATTTTATTATATTCAGTACATACTTCTGTAGTAATTGTAAAGCCTGGAGGAACCGGAACACCTATAAGGTTCATTTCTGCCAAATTAGCACCTTTACCACCTAAAAGGTTTTTCATTTCAGTTTTTCCTTCAGCTTTTTTATCACCAAATGTATAAACTCTTTTTTCTGATTTTTTTTCCATAATGATCTTAAATTTATATAAATCTTTTATTAAATATTCAGTTTGGTTGTTTGTTATCTATTTTTTTAAATAAGACGAGCAAAAATAATTAATTTATGGTTAAATAATACTGATTTATATCATTTTAACTTTTGTTTTACATTTGTAAAATATTATTTATTAAATCGAGTATTGATGTAGTCATTAATATCAATAACTGATTTAATTTCTTGGGAAGAGTTTCCACTGCGAACAAAGAATTTTTCTTCAGTTTGACCATTTTTATTTTTTATTTTCATGAATACAGGTTCATTTGCAGCGAGTACTTTTATTTTACAAATACTTTTATTTTTTTCGATTTCTTCAAATTGTATTCTTATATTTTTACTAACATTTTTGACTCCCATTAGATTATGAAGATTATTTCTGAGATGAATTTCATAAAAATCAGCTGTATTTTTTTTAAAAGTGTTAAAATCTTTTTCCAAGCCAAGAATATTTTTATCGTCATCAATGCCAATTAACAAAATACCACCATCTGTATTTCCAAAAGCAGCTATAGTTTTATAAATTACATTTTCTAATTCTGGATTAAATTTTTCTTGTTTGTAATCCCATCTGCTTGATGACTTAAATTCAAGATATCTACTTTCTTCATTTTTTAATAGGTCTTTAATTGTGGGAATATTTATTTTGTTGGGTAAATAAAACTTCCTTTTTTTTATTAAAAGTAGGATAAGTCCTGAGCTTATCAATAATAAAGCAAACCATTTTAAATATTTTGTTAGATCATTTTTACTATTGGAGATTAGTTGAGAATTTGGTATAGTTAAGATATAATTTTTTATACCAGATAAATCAGAAAATTTTTTGAATGAATTCCAAAAAGATTCATTGTTATATTTAAATTTGAAAATACCAGTTTCTTTATCATCAAATCTTTTGAAGTGGTTTAAGATGTTAAGGGATAAACTATCAGTTTTAATGTCAATATTTTTGTTTTGTGATATAGATTTTCCTGAGCTTAAGTCCCAAATATCACCATTATTATTTTCAATAATAATTTTGAAGTCATTGTATTTAGAGAGATTCTTAAAATCATTGTTCAAAGCACTTCTTGAAAAGTTAAATAGCAATACACTATTAATTGTATCAATTTTAAAAGAATACCCTGCATATAAAAGGTCTTCATTTTTAAGAGAATCAATATTTTGGGTATCGTTTTTATAAAAAAACCATTGGATTTTATCTGTATTTTTTAACAGATCTTTATATTGTTGTGAATTATTGATCGTATTTTCAAAACTTTCATCCCACGCGCTTATATATTCACCATCTTCAAATCTTTTCCAGCGTACTATATCAATTAATTTTGTACTATCAATAGCATAGATCACACTATTTTTTTCTTTTTTGATTCCAATTTTATAATTATTCTGAAAAAACCCAATAGAAACAATGTGTGGATTGTCTTTAAAATTGTTTAAAAAGAAATTTCGGGTAAATAATGAATCTTTAATTTTATTGGGTTCAGTAAAATTTGATTTGATAGTCGTGACATTATTTTCAAATTCATTGATGAATCCGGTAAATGTTCCATCAAAAATTTTGGATTCTTTTGAGAAAATATTTTCAACATATTCATCTTTATTATTACCCAAAATTGAAAATAAAAACAAAATTACACCTGTAGTTATTAGAACTGAAGTAAATATATATTTTCTCATAAAATAGATTAATTTTAATGTGATATTCCAAAGAAAAAATTTAATTCAATCTAATAATTTCTTGATTTTGTAATGAATTCAAAACAACATCCAAATTGTCTAGATTTAAGCCTTGCGCAGAATCAGCCGGAATAATTGCAACTCTAAAAATAATATTATCAGTAAATTGGGCTTGTAATTCATCAAGATATACAGTGCCATCTAAGAAAAAAGCAATATCTGCATAAGTATGGTTAAAGCCATAGAGTAATATTCCGTCTTCGAAAAATAATGTTTGTGGCAATGGTTCCCAAATGTCTACACCATTGTCATGTCCGGATAAGATATATGCAATTACAACATCTGTATCATAAACATCTATATTTGAAGGAAAATCAATCAAAACCTCATAGTTATTTGAATCATCAAAAGTAACCTGAGCTTCAAATATTTGTCCTAAGATATTGATACCATCCTGTCCGGGGGGACCTGGGGGACCAATTTCACTTATACAGGATGAAAATAATAAAGAAATAATTGGGAGAATAAGGAATAATTTTTTCATATTAAATATTTTAAAAATTAGTTTAATCACATTTTAAGAGATTATTTACAAATCTATACCAATAATGATGCCTAAATGAATGATCAAATATACTAATAAAAAAAAGGAGCTGAAAAATCAAACTCCTTTAGTTTTTAAGTATATAATACTTTATCTAAATTGATAGTAAACACTTACAATAAATTGTTGTGGTCTTGTATCAATTCTAATAGTGGCGTCAGTTGTACCTACATAACCATCTGTTAGTTCACCAATAAATTTAGCTTCAGTATCTGTAAAACCGGATTCCCACCGAATATCGGCACCAAATTTCCCTAATTCTACACCAATTCCTATTTGTCCACCTACTCCAAAATCATCAGAGCTTAAATTCTTCACATTATCATAATCAACAGTATCTTTAAAATCAGTATCAAACATATAGGTAAATACAGGTCCGGCAAATATTCTACCTATCCTTAGTATTCTTGCGCCAACCAAAATCGGTGCATCAATTTTATTAATTGAAAGTTCAGATTCATTGTGTTCACCTTTATAGCTACTTTTTGTATGTGTGTATAATAATTCAGGTCGGAGATAAATCCACAAAGGCAATTTTATCTCAGTAAAAACTCCTATGTGGTATCCGGTTAGATTTTCTGATTTGATCTTTAAGTCTTCTTCAAACCCGGAGATGTCTCTTAGATTACCATTTGAGTTGTAGTTTAAACCACCTTTAATACCATAATTTAAAAATTGGGCATTTAAAGTTGAAAATGCTCCAAAAACTAATAAAACTAAAATTAACTTCTTCATAATTTATAATTTAAATGATTGAGGCTATAAATTTACTAATTATTTTCTTTTAATGACTTTCTCAACTGCTTTTATTATGGCTTTATCATTTAAATTGTATTTTTCCATAAGTTGTGCAGGAGTTCCGGATTCTCCAAATTTATCATTTACTGCAACAAATTCCTGTGGTACGGGATTATTGATTGTTAGTGTTCTAGCTACACTTTCTCCCATTCCTCCTAGCATATTGTGTTCTTCGGCAGTAACAACACATTTTGTTTTAGCAACAGATTTTAAAATAGCTGTTTCATCTAAGGGTTTGATCGTATGAATATTAATGACCTCTGCACTGATACCCTGAGTTTCTAATTGCTCGGCTGCCTGAAGTGCTTCCCATACTAAATGTCCTGTTGCTATGATGGTTACATCATTCCCTTCAGTTAATTTTATTGCTTTTCCAATTTCAAATTTTTGATCTTTTGGAGTAAAAACTGGTACAGCAGGACGACCAAAGCGCAAATAAACAGGCCCCATATAATCAGCAATAGCTAGCGTGGCGGCTTTTGTTTGGTTATAATCACATGGATTAATGACAACCATTCCGGGTAACATTTTCATCAATCCAATATCTTCTAATGTTTGGTGAGTAGCACCATCTTCTCCTAGAGTTAAACCAGCATGGGATGCACAAATTTTCACATTTTTAAAAGAGTATGCGATAGATTGCCTAATCTGATCATAAACTCTACCTGTAGAAAAATTGGCAAAAGTTCCGGTAAATGGTATTTTACCACCAATAGTTAATCCTGCGGCAATTCCCATCATATTTGCTTCAGCAATACCTACCTGAAAAAACCTTTCAGGATTTTCTTTAATAAATTCGTCCATTTTTAATGAACCAACCAAATCGGCACATAATGCTACAACATTTTCATTTTTTCTGCCTAATTCGGCTAAACCGGCACCAAAACCAGAGCGTGTATCTTTTTTTTCGGTAAATGTATATTTTTTCATTGAATGATTATAATAAAGAGTTTTTATCTTGATAAAGCACAAAAATAGGAATTAAAATGAGTAAATTCTAGAAATTCATCAATGCTTCATAAAATTTATGTGTGGGGAATCCCATAACATTAAAATAATTTCCTTCAATTTTATCAATTCCAATAAATCCTATCCATTCTTGTATGCCGTAACTACCAGCTTTATCATAAGGTTTGAATTTATTAATATAATATTCAATTTGCGGAATTGATAACTCCTTAAAGTATACTTTGGTAATGTCATTTACTATTGTTTGGTGTTTATTATCGCTGATTGCAACAGATGTAATTACTTCATGCATTTTACCTGATAATTGTAAAAGGATATTTTTGGCATCTTTAAAGTTTTTGGGTTTACCTAAAGCTTTATTATCAAGCCAAACGATCGTATCTGAAGTGATAAGAATATCATCATTTTTTAATTCATTTAAAAAAGAATTGGCTTTAAATTTTGCTAAATAATCTGTAATTTCTGTACTTTTTAGATGATTGGGGTAATATTCATCTATTTCTTTTGTTCTTATTTCAAAATCTATGTTGAGATCTCTTAAAAATTGTTGCCTGCGAGGCGAACCAGAAGCCAAAATTATATGCTTGTTTTTTATAATATCATTGATCATATCAGAATAAAAAAATTGATAAAATACCGATTAACATAATGATTTTTAATAAATTACTGAGTTTATGATATTCTTTTTTTGCCTTTGAGGATCTAACTTTTAAGATGAAGTAGAGTAGTGGTAAGGCAACAAGAATTAATAAATAATAAAAAATAATTTTATTGGTTTCATAATAAGGTAAGGTAAAAAATAACAGACCTACAAGTAAAGCTATAGTTATAAAAATTACGATATATTTTGTTTTTTCAATACCTAAAGAAATAGGAATAGTTTGAGCATTTACTTTTTTATCTCCCTCAATATCTTCTATATCCTTCAATATCTCTCTTAATAAAGTTAGAATAAAAGCAAATGAAGCGATCTTTATAAGTAGTACAAATACAATTAGTTGGTCGTTTTGATTATAATCATTTGTGGCAGGTACCAGATCAAATATTGCAATGATAATAACACTTAAGATTATTAAAAATGAAACGATTAAATTACCTATTAAGAACTTCTTTTTAAAATAGATAGCATATCGATATAAGAGAAAAGAAATTATAATGTAAACTATAAAAAAGGAAATATTTTTAATGTGATAGGAAAGATATAGACCTAACAACAGACCTGAAAAATTCAGAATAAAATAAAGGTTATTTGCTTTTTTTAAACTGATTTTATTTCCAACATATAATTTTTCTGGTTTATTGACCGCATCAGCTTTGATATCGTAAATATCATTGATGATGTAACCAGAAGCAGCAATAAGAATCGTTGATAGGATTAATATAATAAAATGGAAATCATCTAAAAAAATATAGGTATCAAACTTTGGAAACAATACATATTTTATCAATACCTGAATTAAAATTAGCATTAAAATATTTTTCCACCTTATAAAGTTTAGAAAGTCTTTTATTCTCATTAGAAATTCTTTTTAATTCGAGCCAAATCTTTTTTGGAATCTCTGTTTTTTATTGTTTCACGTTTATCGTGTAATTTTTTACCCTTACATAAGGCAATTTGCAATTTTGCCCATCCTTTATCCGTAATAAAAAGTTTTAAAGGAATAATTGTAAGCCCTACATTTTGGACTTCCTTTTTTAATTTTTTAAGTTCGCTTTTGGTGAGTAATAATTTGCGTTCACTCTTGGGTTTATGGTTGTAATAGCTTCCCCTGTTATATTCTTCAATAGACATATTGATTACAAAAAGTTCACCTTCATCATTAAATTCACAAAAGCTTTCGGCAATACGGGCTTTACTTTCGCGAATAGATTTTATTTCAGTACCGGTTAATTTGATTCCGGCAGTATACTGATCTAAAATTTCATATTCAAATCGAGCCTTTTTGTTTCTAATATTTATATTCTTTTGCATTGATTAGAATTACAGTTAAAAAATTGAAAAATTAAATATTTATGCTTTTTTTAAAAATTGAGTTTTAAGTACTACAACACTTTTGCCTACACGGCATTCAACCTCTTGGTTATTATTGGTTAATCTTATATTTTTAATTTTCAAACCTCTTTTTAAGGTTTTTGGCATTCCTTTAATTTTCAGATCTTTATTAACTATAACTGAATCTCCTTCATTTAAAACATTTCCAACACTGTCTTTAGTATCCATAATTCAATTATTTATTTTTTTTAACCAATCACCAACTGAAACCTCTTTATAAATAATATTTCTTAGATCTTTTATAGCGATTCTTTCTTGTGCCATAGTATCTCTATAACGGATCGTTACTGTGTCATCTTCTTTTGTTTGATGATCAACAGTAATGCAAAATGGCGTTCCTACAGCATCCTGTCTTCGATAACGACGGCCAATGGCATCCTTTTCATCATAACTTACATTGAAATCATATTTTAAATCATTGATTATTTCTCGAGCAATTTCGGGTAAACCATCTTTTTTCACTAAAGGTAAAACTGTAGCTTTTGTTGGTGCTAATACAGCGGGTAATTTTAAAACAACTCTTTCTGATCCATCTTCTAAAGTTTCATTTTGTAGTGCCGAGGAAAAAATAGCTAAAAACATTCTATCTAAACCGATAGAAGTTTCAATTACATAAGGAACATAACTTTTATTTAACTCATGGTCAAAGAACTGTAGTTTTTTACCTGAATATTCTTCATGAGCTTTTAGATCAAAGTCTGTACGAGAATGAATACCTTCCAGTTCTTTAAAGCCGAAAGGAAAATTAAATTCAATATCAGCAGCAGCATTGGCATAATGCGCCATTTTTTCATGATCGTGAAAACGATAATTTTCTTTATTTATACCAAGTGATAAGTGCCAGTTTAATCGTTTTTCTTTCCAATATTCATACCATTTGAGTTCATCACCTGGACGTACAAAAAATTGCATTTCCATTTGTTCAAATTCTCTCATTCTAAAAATAAATTGCCTTGCAACTATCTCATTTCTAAAAGCTTTACCTGTTTGTGCAATGCCAAATGGAATTTTCATTCTACCTGTTTTTTGCACATTGGCAAAGTTTACAAAAATACCCTGAGCGGTTTCGGGTCTCAAAAATAAATCCATAGCAGATTCTGCTGTTGCGCCCAATTTAGTGCCAAACATCAAATTGAATTGTTTGACATCAGTCCAGTTCTTTGAACCTGAAACGGGACAAGCAATTTCCAGTTCTTCAATTAAAGCTTTTACATCTGAAAGATCTTCATTTTCTAAAGATTCTCCCATACGCTTTAAAACTTCATCTCGTTTGGAAAGATATCTAATTACCCTTGGATTTGTAGTTATAAATTCTTCTTCATTAAAAGCATCACCAAAGCGTTTTGCAGCTTTTGTAATTTCTTTTTTTGCTTTAAGGTTTAGTTTTTCAGCAAAGTCCTCAATAAGAACATCTGCACGGTAACGTTTTTTAGAGTCTTTATTGTCGATCAATGGATCATTAAAGGCATCAACGTGCCCAGAAGCTTTCCAGGTAGTAGGGTGCATAAAAATAGCAGCATCTATTCCAACAATATTTTCATGCATTTGAACCATGGCTTTCCACCAATAATCACGAATGTTCTTTTTGAGTTCGGCACCGTTTTGTCCGTAATCATAAACTGCACTTAAACCTTCATATATTTCACTTGATTGAAAGATATATCCGTATTCTTTAGCATGAGATATTACTTTCTTGAATTTGTCGTCTTTATTCTTCATTTTACAAAAATAAAAAAAGCTGTCTTGTTAGACAGCTTTTTCTAAAAATAAAAATAAATAATTAATTATAAACCTAAAAATGAATCTCCTAATTCAAGTTTAGTAACACCTACCAATCTACCTTCTACATAGACTTTTACTTGATAAGTCCCTTTTTCGTATTTATCACCTTTTCTTTCTACAAATAAAACTACATCTAACTCGGCATTCTCATAGTTTATTGTTGTTTGATCAGTATATTTTAATTCAGTATCATCACTTAAAGTAAATGTTCCTTTTGCGTTAATAACTGCGCCATTTGGTTTTTGTAATACAATAAAAGCATCTTTATCTCCAGGAGTGGCTATTTCATTTTCCATTAATCGAAACTCAACTTTAATAGCATCTGTTTTTTGTGCTTTATTGGTTTCAGTGTATTTTCCGTTAGAACGCATCTTTAAAGCAGTAACATTAACATCTTTTATATTTAGAACACTACCGATCGCAACTTTTTCTGCCAGTTTTTCATTGATGGCGGCTAAAGTATCATTATAGATAGTTTGAACTTCAAGTTGACTGGAAATACTATCTTTTTCATCAATAAGTACATTTGATATCATTTTTAGTGAATCAACTTCATTGATCAGTCTTTCATTGGTTATCTGTAAATTTGATACTTGATATCTATACCTTCTTAAAACCGAAGAATTAGCTTTCTTTAGGTTGATCACAGAATCTTTAAAAGCCATAATTTTTTCTTTTTCATATGTTAATGAATCAGATAGACTTGTATTTTTTGCAATGGCAATATCGTATTTATTTTCCATGGCTGTCAGATTGCCGATAATTTGCTCTTTTTCATCCTGCAAAAATTGCAAAGCTTCTTTATGATCTTTACTTAGATAAAAAGTATAGCCTATCAGCAAGAATAGCAAAGCTGTTAATGCTATTATTAAGAATTTGTTGTTTGAAGTTTTAGTATTTTCTTCCATAATTATACATTTTGATTAATCGTAACTTATATAACGTGTATTTTTAAAAATATTGTGCAATCTTAGGAATAAATTCTGATTTTTTTTTAAAGTTACTTAAATTTACAGAAAATAAAATTTTTATGAATTCTTATATTAAGGATTTGGTGCATATTTTTTTTCCTGAGCAATGTGTAATTTGTGAAAAAACCTTGTCAGATGGAGAATATCCAGTATGTGTTTTTTGCAGGCATGACTTACCTTTAACAAATTTTTGTTTTGAAGAAAATAATATTGTTGAAACCTCTTTTTATGGTAGAGTAAATCTACAAGTGGCTGCAGCTTTATTTTATTTTTATAAAAAAGGAAATGTTCAAAAAATAATTCACGAACTTAAATATAGAAACAATGAGGAAATTGGTGTTTTTATAGGAAATTGGTTAGGGGATAATTTGGTTCAATCAAAACGTTTTGATGATGTTGATTGTATAATTCCAGTTCCTTTACACTCTAAAAAATTAAAACAAAGAGGTTATAATCAGTTATCTAAATTCGGAAATACTTTGTCAGAAAAATTACAAATACCTTTTATTGATGATGTTTTAATAAGAAACACGTATGCTAAAACACAAACCTTTAAACAAAAGGAAGAAAGAATTCAAAGCATTGAGGGTATTTTTGGATTATCTGATAAAAGCATATTAATTAATAAGCACGTTTTACTTATAGACGATATCATCACAACCGGTGCGACGATTGAAGCCTGTTGTTTGGCACTGAACGAAACCCCTTCAGTTAGAATAAGTTTAGCAACAATGGCTT
The DNA here is from genome assembly GCA_030617765.1 of Flavobacteriia bacterium. Taxonomy (GTDB): domain Bacteria; phylum Bacteroidota; class Bacteroidia; order Flavobacteriales; family Flavobacteriaceae; genus Namhaeicola. The sequence continues at coordinate 27,932 of JAUWUU010000003.1, forward strand.
ATACTCCATAAAAAATTTATTAAACTCAAAATTAATTGTTAATTTGTAACAAATTATAATATATGCATATTCGTTTATTATTTTTATTGATCCTAATCATTACAGTTTCGAGTTGTGCAAGAAGGGGAAGACCAACCGGAGGAGAGAAAGATAAGGATAAACCAATAATGGTAAAAGCAAAACCTGAATTTGGAAGTATACATTTTGAGGATGATGAAATTAAAATTTACTTTGATGAATATATTAAATTAAAGGATATTAGCTCTCAACTGATCATTTCACCTCCTTTAAAATACACACCCATTATTGTGCCTCAGGGCACGCCAAGTAAATTTATTTCAATTAAAATTCTAGATACTTTACAAGAAAATACTACTTATACATTTAATTTTGGTCAGAGTATTTTAGATAATACAGAAGGAAATATTTTAGATAATTTTAAGTACATTTTTTCAACCGGCAACTATATAGATTCTTTGCAGGTTTCAGGAACTATCAAAGATGCATTTGAATATATACCAGATGAAAATATTATGATTTTGCTATATCCCTTTGATGAAAAATATAATGATTCTATTCTTTATAAAGAAAAGCCTATGTATGTTGGGGCTTTAAAGGATAGTGTTAATTATGAGATTACCAATATTAAAGCTGGAAAATATGCCTTAATTGCTTTAAATGATGCAAGCAAAAATTATAAATTCGATCCTAAAGGAGATAAAATTGGTTTTATTCCTCATATTATTTCTGTTCCAACAGATTCAATCTATGATATGGTTTTATTTAAAGAGATTTTACCTTTTCGTTTACCTAACAAACCAAAGGAAATTTCAAAAGGTCATATACTATTTTCTTATGAAGGAAATGCTGATAGTATCACAGTAAAACCCTATTTAACAAAAGATAATAATTATAGATCATTTTCAAATTTTGATAAAGTAAAAGACACATTGCACTATTGGCATAGAGGAGATGAAAAAGATTCAATAAATTTTATTGTTAAGAATAAAGATTTTACGGATAGTGTAAGGGTAAAATTAAGAGAAAAAGAAATTGATTCATTAATACTAAATTTTGGAGTAAAAGGCACTCTTAATTTAAGAGACACTTTAAATTTATTGAGTAATACACCTATGTTGAAGGTAGATACATTAAAAATAAATTTTTTGGATAAGGATTCTATCAATGTACCTTATAGCTTTAATTTGAATAAGAGTAAAAATAAATTAAATTTTAATTTTGAAAAAAAACATGATTCTAAATACACAATACAACTATTACCTGGTGCTATTGTTGATTTTTTTGATGTAGAAAATGACACGTTAAATTCGACTTTTTCAACCAAAAGACCATCAAATTATAGTTCAATCTTTTTGACCTTAAACAATATTGAATCGTATCCAATTATTGTTGATCTAATCAATGATAGGGGAGAAGTTGCCGTTAAATATTATGCAGAAAATACCCATATAATTAGATTTAACAATATTGCACCCTCCCGATATAAAGTAAGAATTTTGTACGATGAGAATAAAAATAAAAAATGGGATACAGGCAACTATCTAAAGAAAATTCAACCAGAAAAAGTCTACTATTTTGAAAACATTATTGAGGCTAAAGCCAATTGGGAAGTAGAGTTGATACTAAGTAAGTAAAATTCTTTTTGATATTAAAAGAATGAAGATTATTGACTTAGAAATCTCATTTTTTGTATAAAAAAACTCCCAAAATATATAATTTTGAGAGTTGACTTTTTGTTAAAATTGTAAATAATTAATTTTGTATTTTAATTTGATACAATTTTCCGGATTTATTATTTAATTTATTCTCTCGTAACCAAGGATTGTGAATTTTTAAAACTTTATAGTTAATTCCTTGAGTATTGGCAAATGATGCTAAATTTGTAATTGCTGTATCAATTTTTAAGGTATGTGTTGGAACTAAAGAATACAAATCTTCCTCATCAAAAATGAAACCATATTTTTTGGGATTATTTAAAATTTCTTTAACAGCAACGATCCTAGGTAAATATCTGGAGGTTTCATCATTTAATAATAAATCGTAGTAATCAGTAACATTTTGTTGTTCAATTTTCCTTGAAATTCCAGTCATTCCTGCATTATAAGCAGCTGCAGTGAGTGTCCAGTTTCCAAATTTCTCATAAGCATCTAAAAGATACTGACATGCAGCTTCGGTTGATTTTTCTAAATTATAACGTTCATCAACATTAGCATTAACCTCTAAACCATATTCTTTAGCAGTTTTGGGCATTAATTGCCAAAAACCTTTGGCTCCCGAAGGAGAAGTAACATTTTGCAAACCACTTTCTATCAAAGCAAGATATTTAAAATCATCAGGTATTTTATGTTTTTTTAATATAGGTTCAATAACAGGGAAAAATTTATTGGCTCTTTTAAAATATAGCAATCCGTTTGATTGCCAATAAGTATTTACCAATAATTCTCGGTCAATTCTCTCTTTGACATCACTTTTTTTGGTTGGTACTTTTTCGCCTGCAAATTTCAAATTAGCAGGTATTTTTAAGGCTTTGACCTCATAAAAATCACTTGTATTTTTTTTTGGATCATTCTCATTATTATTCTTGTTTGACATATCAGCATTGATAAAAAGGAAAGCTGTAATGATCAAACCTAAAACTGCAAAAAAACGGGAAGTTCTATTCATGATTAAACTATTTATATGTTAAAAGGGGTTTTCAAAATTAATAAAATTATTTGCATTCTCATCTTTATCAGTCAGAATAGGATTATTTAAACCCCATTCTATTGACAGATCCTTATCGTTCCAAATCAACGAATCTTCAGAATCTTTATTGTAATATTCAGAACATTTATAATTGATAATTGTATTGTTTTCTAAACTTAAAAAGCCATGTGCAAAACCGATAGGAATAAATAATTGATTTTTATTCTTATCTGAAATAATAAAACTAAAATGTTTACCGTATGTAGCTGATCCTTTTCGTAGATCAACGGCAATATCTAAAATACTACCAACTATTACTCTTATTAATTTTGCCTGTGCAAACGGAGGTCTTTGAAAATGTAAACCTCGTAAAATTCCTTTGTTTGATAGCGACTCATTATCTTGAACAAAATTAGTGCCACATATTTTATCTATTTCTTTCTGGTTATAAGTTTCCATAAAATATCCTCTTTCATCAGTGAAAATTTGAGGAGTCAGAACTAATAGACCAGAAAAATTTGTTTGTTCAATCTTCATCATTTAAAATTACCTTTTGTAAAATAATATTTATTTTTTTTGATTTTGTTAAGATCATTTCATGTTTACCACCTTCAATAACGATACAATTTTGTATATATTTAATGGGAAATATTTGATCATCACTTCCGTGAATATGAATTAAATTTTCAAAATAAATATTTTGTTTCCAGTTCAAAACATTAAATATTGCCCAATTTAAGTATTTTTCATCTTTTGCCTGAAAATATTTATCAATTAATTGAGCTTTCTTTTTTATAGAATCATTTATAAAATATTTTGAGTCTTTATTAAATTTTGAAACAGTTTTTGAAGGGAATAATTTATAAAAACGTGTTTTAAAAGTCCAGTTTAATCGTTTTGGCATTTCATTTTGATGTTTAATACTCGAAATTAAAATTATCTTTTTTACAGGGATAATTTTACTGATTTCTTGGGCTAAAATTCCTCCAAAAGAAACACCTATTAAAATCGGATTTTGGTGAGTAATATTTTTACTCATTCTTTTGGCATAATGCTCTAAACTTTCATTATAAGATTCTGGAATCAACCATTCTAGAAAATGAATTTCAAAAATATTTTCAGGAAGTTTTATATTTTCAAAAATTCTGGTACCGGTAGCCAATCCCGGCACAAAATAAACTGATATTTTATTAGTTTTACTGAGCATTTATCATCGACATAATGATTGGTTTTAAACCGCTAAAGAAAAATTCTACAGCAATTACCATTACAATTAATCCCATTAAACGCATCATTACTTTATTACCGGTTTCACCCAGTTTTTCGGTAATTTTACTAGATCCAACTAATATTAAATAAGTTAATAATAGAACGATTGCGATCACTACAATCAAAATTATTTTTTGGATTATTGTTTGTGCATCTTCCATTAAAATAATTGCATTTGTTATGGCTCCTGGCCCGCATATCATAGGTATTGCAAGTGGTGTTATAGATATATCTTCTATATATGCATCAATTTTTTTTTCATCATCGGTATATTTGATCTTACCCAATCTGGCCTGTAACATGTCCCAGCCCATGGCAAAAAATATCACCCCACCAACAATTCTAAAACTATTTACTGATATGCCAAAAAACTGAAATAAAACCTGACCTGAAAATGCAAAAGCAATGATGGTGAAAAACGCAACAATACTTGCTTTTTTTGCTGTTTTTTTTCTTTTTTCTTTGCTTAAAGTTGATGTCATTGTCATAAAAATGGGCATGGTTCCCAAGGGATTAATCAACGTGAAAAAAGAGGTAAAAATTAATATTGCTGAAGTATAATACTGATCCATTAAAATATTTTAAGTAAACAAAGGTTCTTTTATCCAATCAAATGTAACAAATCCATCTTGATCAATAGTTTTTAATTTCACCTTTATTAATGAGTTTTCCAGTTCAATTTTGAAAGGCGTTTTGACTTTCACATAATTCTCAGTAAATCCGTACATAAAACCATCTTTATTTTTGCCTTCAAATAAGACGGTTAACACGTTTCCAAGCTGACTTTCATAAAAGGCTCTTCTTTTTTTAACTGAAAGGCCTCGTAACATTTTACTGCGTTTGTTTCTAATTTTATGCGGTACAATTTTAGCCATTTCTATAGCTTCAGTATTTGGTCTCTCAGAATATTTAAAAACATGTAAATATGAGATATCTAATTCATTAAGAAAATTGTATGTTTCTAAAAATAATTCATCAGTTTCTCCCGGAAACCCTACTATTACATCAACACCAATACATGCATTGGGCATTTTCTCTTTAATATGTTTTACACGATCGGTATAAAGTTCTTGTTGATATCTTCTTTTCATTAATTTCAGCAATTTATTGCTGCCGCTTTGGAGTGGAATATGAAAATGAGGAACAAAACTTCTAGATTTTGCTATAAAATTAATTGTATCATTTTTTAAGAGATTAGGCTCGATAGAAGAAATTCTAAATCTTTCAATATCATTTACTTGATCTAACGCTTTTGTCAGATCTAAAAAAGTGTGTTCATGATTTTTATTTCCAAATTCTCCTCTACCATAATCTCCAATATTTACACCTGTAAGTACAATCTCTTTGATACCTTTTTTTGAAATTTCTTTGGCATTCTGTATGATTTTTTCTAAGGTATCACTTCTAGATATTCCCCGCGCAAGCGGAATTGTACAAAAAGTACATTTATAATCACAACCATCCTGTACTTTTAAAAATGCGCGAGTACGATCGCCATAAGAGTATGAACTAACATAAAAGTCGGCTTTTTCAATTTCACAGGCATGAACTTCACTAATTTCGTTTTTGCTAAGGTCTTTAATATAACTGGTTACTTTAAATTTTTCTGAAGCACCCAAAACCATATCAACACCATCTACTTTAGCCAATTCTTCAGGTTTTAATTGGGCGTAACATCCAATGGCAATTAAAAAGGCATTCTCATTTTGTTTTAAAGCAGATCTAACAATGGTTTTAAAACGTTTATCAGCATTATCAGTAACTGAGCAGGTATTAATCACATAAATATCAGCTTTATCTTCAAAGTTTACACGTTCAAAACCTTCATTTTGAAAATTACGGGCAATGGTTGAAGTTTCTGAGAAGTTTAACTTACAGCCCAAAGTGTAAAAAGCAACTTTTTTATCTTTATGCATTAGTGTATCTTTAGAGTTTGCAAAAATACAATAATATTTATGATAGCAACAACTCCAAAACCACCATATTTTGCTGTGATTTTCACTTCAACCCGGACAAAAAACAATGCGAATTATACTAAAACTTCTGAGAGAATGATTGCTTTAGCTAAAGATTCAAAAGGTTTTTTAGGAATTGAATCGGCTAGAGAAGAAATGGGTATTACAGTTTCCTACTGGGAAAGCCTGGCAGCAATTAAGGGCTGGAAATTAAACAGTGAACATTTGGTAGCCCAAAAAGAAGGAAAAGAAAAATGGTATAAAGCTTATAAAGTCAGAATTTGTAAAATAGAGCGGGATTATGGCTTTGAAGTGTAAAAAATTAGATTTGATAAGATATCTAATGGCTAATTTTTGCTAAGATTGGAAAATGATCGGAATATTCTATATCAAAACTTTTATGCTGGTTGACTTTAAAAAATTTATCTACTAACAAAAAATCAATTCTAAGTGGGTATTTCTTAAAATCATAGGTCTTTCCAAAGCCTTTTCCTGACTCTAAAAAAGTATCTGTTAAATTTCCTTTTATTTCACGATAAGCCCATGAATATGCTGTATTATTAAAATCACCACTTATAATGATCTTAAATTTACACTGATCTTTATGAACATTGAATTTTTCAACTTGTTCTTGTTGTTTGACAAAAGATTTGCTAAGACGTTTTATCATTTTTTCAGAATCTTTTTCACCCAAGAAGTCTTTATTTGGTTTAATACCCAACGATTCTAAATGTAAATTGTAAATGCGTAAAGTATCATTTCCTTTTAAAATGTCAACAAAAATGGCATTGTTATCTGTTTCATTAAAATTTAATGTGCCTTTATTGATGATTTCAAATTTCGAATAAATAGCTTGACCGAAAATCTTATTATTTCCTTTAAAATCGATGAATTTGTAAGGATAGTCAATATCGATATCAGTAGAAGGATAAAATTCTTGGAGTGTTAATATATCCGGATCATTTAGTTTTATAAATTCAGATATTTTTTGAGGAATATTGACATCGTCAAGCCATTGATATTTGTTAAAAAGACGGACATTATAATTCATAATTGAGAAACTATTACCACTTATGATACTTTTTTCACTGAATTTATAAGGAAAATTAGAAAAAAATATGGCCAATAAAATACAAAAAGCAGAAAGCAGAAATTGTTTTTTAACACCCATTAACCACCAATAAATGATAAAAAGGATATGTAAAAATAATAATAATGGTACAGCCAAACTCAATACAGATAAGACTGGCAGTGTTTTTGGGGGAATAAAAGGTATGGCGAATGAAGCTAAAAATAACAAAGCAAAAATGTTATTGATAAAAAAAATAATTTTATTTAAAAATGAAAGATTTTTCATTAAACCACTATTAATTTTTTCTTATTTTAAACAAAAAGTCTTTGTCTTCTTTACTTAAAGTTTCATATCCTGATTTGCTAATCTTATCTAAAATTGCATCAATTTTTCTTTGTTGATCGTCCTTTTGATGTACTTTCGGATTAACAGTTTTTTTATTCTTATAAACGGTTTTAAAAGGCTTTTGTTTTTTTGGTTTTAATAATTGTTCTGTCCATTTGATAAAATCTGTTCCACGATTAAAATTATTAGTCAATAAAAAACCAGTTAGAGCACCACCTAAATGAGCCAAGTGACCACCTGCATTTCCACTAGGAATTTGAATGACATCAAGTACCACAATAATAATTGCAATGGTCTTTAATTTTACATTTCCGACAAACTGAAAGCGCAGTGTGTAATTAGGAATATGAGTAGCAACGCCAATTAAAACTGCTGTAACACCAGCTGAAGCGCCAATTAAAACTGCTCTTTTTGTCTGTAGCGCAGGTAAATAGTTATAGCTAAGCATAAAAATTATTCCACCAAAAAAAATACCAAAAAAGTAGTATGTAAGCAACTGTTTTTCATTGAAGAAATTTAAAAAAAGATTGCCAAAATAGTATAAAATCATAAGATTAAACAAAATATGAAAAAATCCTTCATGCAAAAAACCATAGCTAATGATAGTCCATGGTTTTATAATAAATTGATTAAAATGAGGTGAAAGAGCAAACCATTCGATAATAAAATTCCCTTCACTTTGAAAAAGAAAGGAAATTGAATTCATTAAAAATGTAAAGATAAAAACGGCAGCTGTAATGTAGATAATTTTCATTATCACATTGGAATTGTCGTATTTTAATTTAATATCTTGAAATTGAAAATTCATTTTATAAAATTTAATTCCACCTTTTATCATTAAACTGATTCTTTTTCCAATATTGCATCATTAAAAAACCAATTAATGCGCCGCCAACATGTGCAAAATGAGCTATTCCTCCACCAAATAATGAAAAACCGGTAACACCAGAAAATAGATCCAAAGCAATTAAAACAGGTATAAAATACTTTGCTGCAATTGGAACAGGGAAAAAGATCAAAGCTAGTTTTGCATTTGGAAACGACATGCCAAATGCAACCAATACGCCATAAATTGCACCTGAAGCACCAACTGCAGGTGTATGGTAGATTTGATAAATTTCACCTAAACGTTTTTCAGTAATATGATCTAAAATACTACTATCATATTGGCCTGAAACTAATATATTTTGAATGGCATCATTTGTTAATCCTATATTTATTAAGTCCTCATGAATATTGTTATACTGAAAATAATTAACAGCTGTATAGATTAACCCTGCACCAATACCTGCCGAGAAATAGAAGAATAAAAATTTATTTCTTCCCCACATCTGTTCAAGTGGCGAGCCAAAAGCCCAGAGTGCATACATATTAAAAAGTATGTGCATAAAGCCACCGTGCATAAACATATGGGTAACAATTTGCCAAATCCCAAAATGGTCATTTTTTGGAAAATAAAGTGCCAACCAATTATTAAGGTCAACACCTAAAAATTCATTGGCAGCAAAAAAAACAACATTTAAAATAATTAAATGTTTAACGGCATCTGTAATTTTTCCCATAGTGAGTTTTTAAAAATTGAATTTATCTTCTAATTCTTTTGTTGTAATGGTTATAAAAGTTTTTTTACCAAAAGGTGAAAAATTTGGTTCTTTGCACAAAAATAGATTATTTACAATTTCTTCTTGTTCTTTTATTGAAAGTTTTGTTCCTTTTTTGATAGCAGTACTTTTAGCCAGACTCTTAGCAATACTGTCAAATTGACTAAAATTACTATTTGGAACCTCATTTTTAATATTATCGATCAACATTTCAAATAAATTGATGATCTGATCTTCTTTTAATGAAGCAGGGATTGCTTTTACAGAAACAATTTCATTTTTTAAAATATCAAATTGAAAACCTGCATTTTCCAGATCAGATTTAAGATCTAAAATAATTTGTGTATCATTTTTGTTGACAGAGAATTCTTTAGGAAATAATAGTTGTTGTTTGCCAATACCCACTACAGTTATTTTCTTTAAAAAATCTTCATATAATATTCGTTGATGTGCAGCATTCTGGTCAATTAATACAATTCCTGATCTTATTGTGCTTAAAATATATTTTTGATGAATTTGAAAAGTTGAATTGCCTGAATTTTCAATATCAGCATCAAAAAGATTTTGAGAAGTGTTATCTTTTTCGGTTTCACTATTTTCAACACTAGCATATAGAGATTCCCAGGAAGGATTTAGATCTTTTTTTTGAAAAAAACTTTTTGAGTTTTCCTCATTTTTAAATGGATTAAACTCAGGATTTATATTAACCAAAGGCGAATTAATATCTTTGTTTTTATACTCATATGGAGTATCCAATGAAGGATTTTTTTCAAAATCTAAAACAGGAGCAACATTGTATTGCCCTAAACTATGTTTTATTGTTGAGCGAATTATGGCATAAAGATCTTTTTCATTATCAAATTTTACCTCAGTTTTAGTTGGGTGAATATTAATATCGATACTTTTAGGAGGCACAGTTAGATATAAAAAATAGGATGGGTGGTAACCATGAGGTATTAAATTTTCAAAACCACCTAAAACGGCGTGGTGTAGATAGTGACTTTTAATAAACCTACCATTTACAAAGAAAAACTGTTCTCCACGTTTTTTCTTAGCATAATTGGGTTTGGCAATAAATCCTCCAATTTTTAATATTTCAGTCTCTTCATGAATAGGTACTAGTTTTTCATCAATTTTTTTACCAAAAACATTAACGATACGTTGTTTCAAATTACCTGATTCTAGTTTGGAATTACCAGTGGGTAATCTAAAAATTTCATTATCATTATGAATTAATGAGAAATTAATATTTGGATAAGTTAAAGCAACACGTTGAAAAGCATCAATAATATGACGAGTTTCAATAGTATTTGATTTTAAAAAATTTCTCCTAGCAGGGATGTTATAAAATAAATTCTTTACTTCAATACTAGTGCCGGTAGGTTTTGAGATCAATTCCTGAGAAATTATTTCACCACCATTGATTTGAATTTGAGTTCCAAGTTCCTGGTTTTCTTGTTTGGTCTTTAAGGTTACATGCGCTATGGCAGCGATTGACGCTAATGCCTCACCACGAAAACCATTACTGAATAAATTAAATAGATCATCGGCGGTTTTTATTTTTGATGTCGCATGACGTTCAAAAGACATTCTGGCATCAGTTTGGCTCATGCCAGAACCATTATCAATTACTTGAATTAAACTTCGGCCCGCATCCACAATTATCAGTTTTATATCAGTTGCTTTTGCATCAACAGCATTTTCGAGTAATTCTTTTACAACCGAAGCAGGTCGTTGGACAACTTCTCCAGCAGCAATTTGATTGGCTACAACGTCAGGTAGTAATTGAATGATGTCAGACATTAAAATAACTTATG
>JAUWUU010000007.1 GCA_030617765.1 Flavobacteriia bacterium
GAAATTTATAAATCAAAAATAAGAAATCATAAATAATAATTGTACATAAAATAAAAAAATAGTAATATTGCACACCTATTTTATACAGAATAATCTTTCGATTTACTGGTTATTATTTATTGAAAAAAGAATGAATTCTGGGTATCTAAATGCATGGATTTCTATTTTAAATAAAATGAGTGGGGCCCATAGCTCAGTTGGTTAGAGCACCTGACTCATAATCAGGGGGTCGAAGGTTCGAGCCCTTCTGGGTCCACAAAATTTAATTTTTAAGTTTATTAATAAATTTTTATTGATATTAGAGAAGTTGACAATACATTTAAAAAGTTTTATTATAATGTTAACTATATTATTAAAAATTGATAAAAAGTAAATATTTAAAAAGAAGTTTCTTTTTTTATGAATCCTTTTTATATATTTGCAACATAATAAAAATATTGCCGTTATAAAGGCAAAGAAAATTATATGGCTAAAAAATACTCAAAAGCAATTTTATTAATTTTATTAATAGTTTTTGCTAATAGTGCTTTTGCACAAGGACCTCCTCCTCCTCCTCCTCCAATTACACCAATTGATGGTGGAGTTGTTGCTTTGTTTTTAGCTGGTGCAGCTTATGCAATTAAAAAGATTAGAGATAAGAATAAATAATTTTAACGTTTATTTTGTAGTCTGGCAACATACTTTCCTATCACATCAAATTCTAAGTTGACATAAGTATTTTCTTTTATCATTTGAAAATTTGTATTTTCAAATGTATAAGGTATAATTGCAACGCTAAAAGTTTCTTCTCTTGAATTTACTACGGTAAGACTAACACCATTAATAGTGATAGAACCTTTTTCTATAGTAATATTATCAAACTCAGGGTTATATTCAAAAGTGTAAAACCAACTTCCGTCAGCTTCTTCAACGCTAGTACACCTTCCTATTTGATCAACATGACCTTGAACAATATGGCCATCTAGCCTGTCATTGAGTCTCATGGCTCTTTCCAAATTTATCTTATCACCTATTTTAATATGGCCCAAATTTGTTTTATCAATCGATTCTTTAATGGCCGTTACTGTATGTGTATCATCTTTTTGAGCAATTACTGTTAAGCAAATACCATTATGTGCCAAACTTTGATCAATTTTTAGTTCGTTTGAAATATTACTTTTTACGGTAATATGCAGGTTTTCTTTGTCCTTAACTAACTTAATCACTTCACCAAAACTTTCAATGATCCCTGTAAACATATTAATTATTTTTATTGATTAACTTTGTAAAAATTATTTATTAGAAATACTAATTTTAAGATTCAAATTTAATAATAAAAAAATGGTTGGATGAATAAATCAGACAAAATAAGAGTAGGAATTTCAATAGGAGATTTAAATGGAATAGGACTTGAAGTTATATTAAAAACTTTTGGAGACAATAGGGTTTTAGAACTCTGTACACCAATAATTTTTGGTTCCAACAAAATTGTTAGTTATCATAAAAAAGCATTGGATATAAAAACTCCGATTAATGGAATAGAACAAATTCAAAAAGCTTTAGATAATAAATTAAACTTAGTGAATGTTTGGAGAGAAAATGTAGTAATTGAATTGGGGAAAGCGACAGAAATTTCTGGAAAATATGCATTTAAATCTCTAGAACAAGCAACAAATGCACTAAAAAAAGGATATATTGATGTTTTAATTACCGCTCCAATAAATAAACATAATATTCAATCGGACCGTTTTAATTTTAAAGGACATACTGAATATCTTGAGGCAAATCTATCAGGTGATAGCTTAATGATCTTACTTACAGATGAGATTAAATTAGGATTGATTACAGGTCATATATCAATTAAAGATGTTGCCAAAACCATAACGCCTGAGCTTATCCGAAAAAAAGCTGAAATCATGTGCCAGTCATTAATACAAGATTTCAATATTGAAAAGCCAAAAATTGCAATATTAGGATTAAATCCACATTGTGGTGATAAAGGTGTTATAGGAACTGAAGATGATGAAATAGTAAAGCCAATTATTGAAGAAATTCAAAAATCAGGTAAATTAGTGTATGGACCTTACGCTGCTGATAGTTTTTTTGGATCACAATCGTATAAAAATTTTGATGGTGTTTTAGCGATGTATCACGATCAAGGTTTAGGGCCATTTAAAACAATGTCTTTTGGTAAAGGAGTAAATTTCACTGCGGGCTTAAACAAAATAAGAACTTCACCAGATCACGGTACCGCTTTTGAAATTGCAGGTAAGAATATTGCAAATCACAATTCGTTTATGGAGGCTGTTTTTACGGCGATTGACATTTTTAGAAAAAGAAAATTATACGATGAGTTAATAGAAAACCAGTTAAAAAGCAATAAAGGTCAACAATCCATAAAAAACTAAAAAACTAATTTTTATTATAAAGGATATTTTTTTACCTTTGCGCGCTTAAATTATTTTTATGATGGGACCGTTAAAAGAATACAATATTTCTTTTACTGGCTTAAAACCAGGAGAACATCATTTTAAATATTTAATTAACAAGGAGTTCTTTGAAGCTTTTAACTATGATGATTTTTTAGATTCTAATGTAAATATTATATTAGTTTTTATTAAAAAAAGCACTTTATTTGAATTACATTTTAAAGCAAAAGGTAATGTTAAAGTAGTTTGCGATATCTCTAATGAGCCATATGATCAACCAATTCAAGGTGATTTGGATACAGTTATTAAATTTGGCGATGAGTTTAATAATGATAATGAGGATTTAATAATTATTCCTTTTAGTGAACATCAAATAAATGTTGCTCAATTTATATTTGAAATGATTGTATTATCTGTACCGAGTAAAAGGATTCATCCCGGAATTGAAGATGGTACGTTACAGTCAGATATTTTAGAAAAGTTAAAAGATTTACAACCAGGGAAAAGTAAAGAAAATGATAAGATTGACCCAAGATGGGAAGATTTAAAAAAGTTAATAACAAATAAAAAACCATAGTAATGGCACATCCTAAAAGAAAAATCTCCAAGCAGAGAAGAGATAAAAGAAGAACACATTATAAGGCAGTTGCTCCGCAAATTGCTAAAGACCCTACAACCGGTGAAGCTCATTTATTTCATAGAGCTCATTGGTATGAAGGAAAATTGTACTACAGAGGTCAAATAATGATTGATACTGAAGAAAATATGGCTTAATCAAAAAGCTTGAAAAACATAAAAAAACCCTCTTTTTTGAGGGTTTTTTTATGTTTTTGTGTTAAAAATTGATAAAAAATGAGTTTTTTGAGCTATATCAATAATATATTTCTTTACTTTGAAAACTGTTTTTTTAAATTTTTGATTTTTTATTATTTTCTTTTTTTTAATGACAATTAGAGGTTTTAATTATGAATAAAATTACTGCAGCAATAACAGCCGTAGGGAAATATGTTCCGGAATACATTTTAACTAACAAAGAGTTAGAAAAAATGGTAGATACAAATGATGAATGGATTATAACAAGAACCGGAATAAAAGAAAGAAGAATTTTAAAAGGTGAGAATAAAGGCTCATCATTTTTAGCAATACAAGCTGCAAAAGATCTTTTGTCAAAAACGGACCTAAATCCAAAAGAAATTGAACTGGTTATTGTGGCTACTGCAACCCCTGATATGCAAGCTGCATCAACGTCAGCTTTTGTAGCTTCAGAAATTGGAGCAACAGAGGCTTTTTCATTTGACCTAGAGTCGGCATGCTCCAGTTTTTTATACGGAATATCAGTAGCTTCCAGTTATATTGAATCCGGAAAGTACAATAAGGTATTATTGATTGGTGCCGATAAGAACTCATCGATGATTGATTACACGGATAGAACAACATGTATTATATTTGGAGATGGAGCCGGTGCTGTTTTATTTGAACCAAACGAAGAAGGTTTAGGATTATTAGATGAAATATTAAAAAGTGATGGTTCAGGAAGACAATTTTTAAAAGTTGAGGCAGGAGGGTCAGTTCTTTCGGCAAGTAAAGAAACAGTAGATAATAAAATGCATTTTGTAAAACAAGATGGAAAATCTGTGTTTAAAAATGCGGTTTTTAATATGGCTGATGTTTGTGAAAAAATAATTCAAAAGAACAATCTAACCAATGAAAATGTAGCTTGGCTTGCGGCACATCAAGCTAATAAAAGAATTGTTGAAGCTACCTCAAAAAGGATAAAACTGGATGATTCAAAAGTAATGATGAATATTCAAAAATACGGAAATACTACCTCGGCTACTTTACCATTATTATTAGCCGATTATGAAAGTCAACTAAAAAAAGGAGATATTATAATATTTTCGACTTTTGGAGGAGGATTTTCATGGGGAGCAATTTATTATAAATGGGCATATGATTCATAAAAAACAAAATAAATATAGTATTATGGAATTAAAAGAAATTCAAAATCTGATTAAATTCGTTGCAAAATCAGGTGCCAACGAGGTGAAATTAGAAACGAAAGATTTTAAAATTACCATTAAAACAGGTAAAGGAGAAACAGTAACGTCTTTTGTTCAGCAAGTTCCGGCAGCACCAGCTCAAGTAGTACCTCAGGCTGTTCCTGTTGTGGAACAACAAGCTGAGTCTGTTAAAGAAAAAACAGAGGAAGAGAGTTCATATATTGAATTAAAATCTCCTATCATCGGTACATTTTATCGCAAACCATCACCTGATAAACCACCATTTATTAAAGTTGGTGATATTGTTGAAGTAGGTGATACTGTATGTATTATTGAGGCGATGAAATTATTTAATGAAGTTGAGTCTGAAATTTCAGGAAAAATTGTAAAGATCCTGGTTGATGATTCTTCACCAGTTGAATTTGACCAACCTCTATATTTAGTAGACCCGTCATAGAACAAATTACTTAATATCAGTTAATTAATTTTGTAGAGAGAGATTTTTTTGGTTTTATATCAATTAATAATTATTGAAAATTATGTTTAAAAAAATATTAATTGCCAATAGAGGTGAAATTGCGCTTCGAATAATTAGAACCTGTAAAGAAATGGGTATTAGTTCGGTAGCGGTATATTCAACTGTTGATAAAGAAAGCTTACACGTTAAATTTGCAGATGAAGCAGTTTGTATAGGTCCGGCATCAAGTAATGATTCGTATTTAAAAATGTCGAATATTATTGCAGCTGCTGAAATTACAAATGCTGATGCAATACATCCTGGTTATGGATTTTTAGCAGAAAACGCTAGGTTTTCTAAAATATGTGAAGAGCATGGTATAAAATTTATTGGTGCTTCGGCTGAGATGATCAATAAAATGGGAGATAAAGCTTCTGCTATAAAGACTATGAGAGATGCAAATGTTCCAACGATTCCAGGATCGGAAGGAATAATCGAATCATTTTCAGAAGCAGTAGAAATCGCAGATAATATAAAATATCCTGTTATGTTAAAAGCCACTGCTGGAGGTGGTGGTAAAGGAATGCGCGCTGTATGGAAACCTGAAGATCTGCAAAAGGCTTGGGATTCTGCAAGAGCTGAAGCAAAAGCTGCTTTTGGTAATGATGAAATGTATTTAGAAAAATTAATTGAAGAACCACATCATATCGAGATCCAAATTATTGGGGATTCAACCGGAAAAGCTTGTCATTTATCTGAAAGAGATTGTTCAATACAACGTCGTCATCAAAAACTTACAGAAGAAACACCATCCCCTTTTATTACGAATACATTGCGTAAAAAAATGGGTGAGGCAGCGATAAAAGCTTCTGAATACATTGAATATGAAGGAGTAGGAACAGTAGAATTTTTGGTTGACAAGAATAAGAATTTTTATTTTATGGAAATGAATACTCGTATTCAGGTTGAGCACCCAATTACAGAACAAGTGATTGGTAACTTTGATTTGATTCGCGAACAAATTAAGATTGCAGCTGGAATACCTATAGTTGGAACTAATTATTTTCCAAGTCAACATTCTATTGAATGTAGAATTAATGCAGAAGATCCTTTTAATGATTTTAGACCTTCGCCAGGTGTGATTACTACATTCCATGCGCCGGGTGGACATGGGGTGAGGATTGATACACATGTTTATGATAGTTATATCATTCCACCTTATTATGATTCAATGATAGCTAAGTTGATAGTTACTGCTCAAACTCGAGAAGAAGCTATTAGTAAAATGAAAAGAGCACTATCTGAATTTATCATTGAAGGTATAAAAACTACCATACCTTTTCATATGCAGTTAATGGATAATCCAGACTATGTTGCAGGAAATTATACTACGAAATTTATGGAAGATTTTGTATTGGAACCTGAAGAATAGGTTTTAAATAAATATACTTATGATAAAGGATATGATTTTTCATATCCTTTATTTTTTTAATTTTACTTTTAAATTTTGATCACAATGAAAAAAGAGAATTTTAGTATAGATGGTATAGATAAAATTATTTTAAAAAGTTTGATGCAGGATGCACGAACACCTATTTTGAGTATAGCTCGAGAAGTAGGAATTTCGGGTGCTGCAATTCATCAACGTTTGCGTAAGTTAGAAGTATCCGGACTAATCTCTGGTTCAAAATTCATTCTCAATCCAAAAGTTCTCGGTTTTAAAACCTTGGCATTTGTTGGTATTTTTTTAGATAGCTCAAGTAAATTTAAAGAAGCAATAAACAGGTTAAAAGAAATTGATGAGGTTATTGAAAGTCATTACACAACAGGTAATTACGCAATTTTTGTTAAAATACTTTGCAAAGATAATGAGCACTTAATGCAAGTTTTAAACCGAAGTATTCAAAATATTAAACGTGTTTCAAGAACCGAAACATTTATATCTTTAGAACAACAAATCGACAGACAATTAAAAATTTAATACAATTAGCTTCTGCTGCTATAAATATTTAGATAATACAATAATGTAACTAATGAACTTAATGCAGCTACCAGGTATGTTCTTGCAGCCCATTTAAGTGCATCCTTTGCAGCACCATGTTCTTTGTCGGTCAACATATTTTTATTTTCAAGCCAAGCCAGGGCTCTATTACTTGCATCATATTCTACAGGAAGTGTTACAAAAGTAAACACGACTGTAGCTGCAAAAAATATAATTCCGGCAAGTAGAAGTTGAGGAAAAGAATTTACTGTAAATATACCTGCAATCAGTAAAAATGAAGCCAATTTAGATGAGATTCCAACAGTTGGTACTAATTTTGAACGTAATTGAAGCCATGGATAAGCGGTAGCATGTTGTACGGCATGTCCACATTCATGAGCGGCAACAGCTGCTGCTGAAGCATTTTGCTGATTATAAACTACCTCACTTAAATTTACAGTTTTTGTTTTTGGATTGTAATGATCGGTTAATGAGCCTTTTGTAGAAACTACTTTAACATCATGGATATTATTATCTGCTAACATTTTTTCAGCAATTTCTTTACCACTTAAACCATTTTGTAAGTGTAAACGAGAATAACGTTTAAATTTTCTTTTTAATTGGTATTGCACATACATTCCAATTCCACCAATCACTAAAATTAACAAATAAGCACCAGACATATTTTTATTTATTTAAGTTTTAAAAAATGTTTTCATTAAATTGTAATAAATTTACATCTTAAAATTATTCCAAAGTAATTCATATGGCAAATGTACCAAATATTCTTTTAATTTATACAGGTGGCACGATAGGTATGATTAAAGATTATAAAAGCAATGCATTAAAAGCATTTGATTTTAAGCAAATCAAAGAAAAAATACCAGAATTAAAATTGCTCGATTGCCAGGTAAAGACAATGGCTTTTGATAAGCCCATTGATTCATCAAACATGAGTCCAAAATATTGGGTCCAAATTGTAGACATCATTGAAAATAATTATGATAAATTTGATGGTTTTGTGATTCTAAGTGGTACGGACACCATGTCATATACAGCATCAGCGATAAGCTTTATGCTCGAAAATTTAAGCAAACCTGTAATTTTTACAGGATCGCAATTGCCCATAGGTGATTTGCGCACCGATGCAAAAGAAAATTTGATTACAGCAATTCAAATTGCTGGTACACAAGTTAATAATAAACCTAAAATAGTAGAGGTTTGTTTGTATTTTGAGTATAAATTGTACAGGGCAAATCGCACAACAAAAGTTAGTGCCAACCAATTTGAAGCTTTTCATTCACATAATTTCCCACTTTTAGGCGAAAGCGGTGTTCATTTAACTTTTAATGAAGCATTATTACACAAGGCTAATCCTAATAAAAGATTAATTGTTAGAAAAAGGATAGAAGATAATATAGTGATATTAAAATTGTTTCCTGGAATTACTAAGCAAGTTGTGAAAAGCATTTTAAATATACCAGATATAAAAGGTGTGTTAATGGAAACCTATGGTTCAGGAAATGCACCAACTGATAAATGGTTTATAGATCTGTTGAAATTAACTCTTAATAATAAGATTCCCATAGTAAATGTAACTCAATGTATAAACGGGAGTGTTCAATTGGGTTTTTATGAAACAAGTAGTATTTTGAAGGAAATTGGTATTATAAGCGGTAAAGATATTACTACAGAGTCAGCTATTGCAAAAATGAAATATTTATTGGGAGAAGGTATATTGTTTAAAGATTTTAAGGTATTATTTGAAAAACCACTACGAGGTGAGATGAGTTATTAACAAAAATGTTAATTTTTTTTGCATTAATTTTTTCAAACAAATTTTTTTTTGTTACTTGCCATTGAATTATTAAAAAACACTTAAGGAGAGGTGGCCGAGCGGCTTAAGGCGCACGCTTGGAAAGCGTGTTTATAAGAGATTGTAACAAGGGTTCGAATCCCTTTCTCTCCGCAGAATGTGTTTTATAAGATAAAAATTTATATCTTTAACCCGTTAACTAAATTATAATATAAAGATTTACAAAAATGAAAAAATTATTTACTACACTGACAATTACAGGCTTGATGGTATTAAGTTCAGCACAAAGCATTTATGCACAAGCTGAGCCTGTTCTTGAAGAAAAAACTTTTCACCAAATTCTAAAACAACGTTTTATTGAAGGTGGTCCATTTTTTATGGGAATTGTACTGGTAACATTAATCTTAGGTTTAGCTATTGCTATTGAAAGAATTATTTATCTGAATATGGCTACTACTAATACTGATAAATTAGTGGGTGATGTAGAAGAAGCTTTAAATAGCGGTGGAGTAGAAGCTGCAAAAGAAGTATGTAGAAATACAAAAGGGCCAGTTGCCTCAATTTTCTACCAAGGATTAGATAGAATGGACGAAGGTGTAGAAGCAGCAGAAAAAGCTGTTGTTGCTTATGGTGGTGTTCAAATGGGATTGTTAGAGAAAAACACTTCATGGTTAGCATTATTTATCGCTCTAGCACCAATGCTTGGTTTCATGGGAACAGTAATTGGTATGATTAGTGCATTTGACTCTATTGAAGCAGCAGGTGATATTTCACCAACTGTTGTAGCAGGAGGTATTAAAGTGGCATTATTAACAACAGTATTTGGTTTGGTTGTGGCAATTATTCTTCAAATTTTTTACAATTACATTATTTCTAAAATAGATGGTATTGTAAACAGTATGGAAGACGCTTCAATTAAATTAGTTGATCTTTTGATCAGAAATAAATAAAAATATTATGAATAGTAAGTTATCAAAAATATTATCATTAGTTGCAGGTGCGATTGGTATTATTGCAGTCTTCTTTTTGGTAAGAATAATCATGGTAGGAGATGATGCATTTGATGCAGTTAATCCTGATGCTGCCAGTTTACAAGGCAGTATTATTTCACCATATATATCATTTGCTTTAGCATTGTTATATATTACTGCTGGTTTAGCAGTTGTATTCTCATTGTGGAATTTGATCAGACACCCAAAAGCATTGAAGAAAGCTTTATTTTCTGTCGGGGCTTTAGCAGTTTTATTGTTAGTGGCTTATTTTCTTTCACCAGATAATGCAGTAACAGATGCTACAGGTACTAAAATATTAATAGAACAAGGCTCTATTTCAAAATGGTCTAGCACAGGCATATGGTATGCAGTAATATTAGGAGGAATAGGACTAGCTTTCTTTCTAGTAGATTTTGTTAAAGGAATTGTAAAAACTTAGAATTATGGCTAAAAGAGATATACCGGAAATTAATGCTGGCTCTATGGCCGATATCGCTTTCTTGTTACTAATATTCTTCTTGGTAACAACAACTATGGATGTGGATACAGGGATATCAAGAAAACTAACTGAGAAACAAGATTCTGATATCAAACCCCCTAAACTTAAAGAAAAAAATGTTTTTATTGTTACTGTAAACCGTAATAACGATCTTTTAATAGAAGGCACAAAATTTATTCAGGTAGATGAATTGCGTGAAGAAGTTATTAAGTTTATTGATAATGGTGGTGGATTGGGCAATCCTATAGACGGAGCCGAACCTGCTGAATGTGATTGGTGTGAAGGAGTAAAAGATCCTGCATCATCTGATCATCCTAACAAAGCAGTAATTTCTTTAGAAAGTGATAGAGGAACTTCGTACGGTACCTATATATCGGTTCAAAATGAATTAGTAGGTGCTTATACAGATCTGAGAAATCGTTTGTCAAATAAGTTATATAATGTATCTTATACAGAGCTTTTAAAACAATCTAAAAACGATATGCAAAATGAGTCTTTGAAAGAAAAGATCAAGAATATTAAGGGAAAATATCCTCAGATAATTTCTGAAGCAGAACCAACAAAATAATATAGATATGTCGAAATTTAGAAAAAAGAAAAAAGGAATGCCAGGTATATCTACGGCATCTTTACCAGATATTGTATTTATGTTATTATTCTTTTTTATGGTTACTACAGTGATGCGTGAAACTGATTTAAAAGTTAAACAAACACTTCCTTTTGCTACTGAAATAAAAAAATTGGAGCGTAAGAGTTTGGTAAGTTATATTTATGTTGGTAAAGTTGAAGGACAAGGTGGTGATAAAATCCAGTTGAATGACCGTATTTCAAGTGTTGAAGATATTAAATATTTTATCTTTGCTGAAAGAGATACGCACTCAGAGGATGAGATTCCTTTGCTAACGACATCTATTAAGGCTGATATCAACTCAAGTGTTGGTACGATTACTGATATTAAAGAAGAGCTAAGAAATATAAATGCTTTAAAAATTAACTACTCTACAAGAAAAGGAGACATTACTAAAAATAAATAGTAATTAATAAATTATTTTTAAAGGCAATCAAACTTAATAAAAAGTTTGATTGCCTTTTTTTATTTAAAAAAGTATCTTTGATAAATTATATTTTTAAATGAAACATTCATAACCAAAAATATAGTCACACATGGAAATGATTAGATGAATGTTTCACCTGCCTCGCCGAAAGACGGGTATGACCGATAAAAAATCAATAATTATAAACAGATGAAAAAAATAACTATTTTTTTTCTACTTTTTTTCTCGACTTTACAAGCACAGGAAGAAGATTATATTATTGATCAAAAATATTTAGAGGATCAAATATATATAACTGCCGTATTTCAAAAGCTTTTAAATCTCCCTGATGAGATTACAAGTACTGGTTTTCCGTATGGTATTGGGCTTGGTGTTATTAAAGATCTTCCATTAAATAAAAACAGAAATATCGGTATAGGTATTGGTTTGGGTTATGAATTTGATGTTCATTATTTTAATGTAAAAGAGTTTATACCATCTACTGATGAAGAAAATGAGATTAAAAGCAACAAAATTGCTTTGCATATGATAGATCTTCCCATAGAGTTTCGTTTTAGAACCTCGACACCTCAAAAATATAAGTTTTGGAGATTTTATCCCGGATTTAAATTATCTTATGCTTTTGCACAAAACTCTAAATTAAAGCAAAGTGAAGATTTTGAAGTTGATAAGGTAATAAAAGTAAATGATTTTCAATATGGTATAACTTTATCAGCAGGTTTCAATAAATGGAATTTACATGTTTATTACGGTTTAAGTGAATTATTTAATGAGGTTGATAATAATAACTTTCAAATTGCTCCACATGAACTTAAGATTGGAATAATTTTTTATCTATTATAATAATTGATAACTTATAAATTGAGAGATCATTCCCAAAAACACACCCAAATACACTTCTTTGGGTTGATGGGCATTTAATTTTAACCTTGAAGTCGCTATCAAACCAAATATTAAAGTAAAAATGGCTATTAATAGTGTTAAGTTGATTTGGTATTCTATACTCATCACTATTGTTAAACCAATTAATGAACCAATTCCTAAAGTATGTAAACTTGTTTTAATATGAAAAGAGAATAATAAAAAAACAGTTATTAATGCCATTGTACCACCATAAAAAGAAATACCTAATAGACTAACAATTTTAGTACTTAAAAGCATTTTACCAAGCATAAAAGTCAGAACAATTAAAAATAAAATAGGAAATTTCCTTTCTTCTATAGTTTTTAATTTAAAAGATTGGATCAATTTCAATTTTTTAAGAATTATCAATAAAATTAATGGTAAAACATAAGTGCTAATAAAGATCACAGAAATTATTATTTTTTTATACTTATCAGGAATATATTGTGGTGATATTAGAAAATAGAATATTGTTCCTATTGATGAAAAAAAAATCGGATGAAAAATAAATGAAATAATTTTATAGAATAAAGTCATTTACAATATTTCTTTTCTTAACCTCGCCACAGGAATATCTAGTTGTTCTCTGTATTTTGCCACGGTTCTTCTTGCAATCAAGTACCCTTTTTCCTTCAAAATCAAAGATAATTTCTCGTCGGTTAACGGAATTTTTTTATCTTCATTTTTGACTACGGTTTGAAGTATTTTTTTTATTTCTTTAGTTGAGATATCTTCACCTTTTTTGTTTTTCATCGATTCAGAAAAGAATTCTTTTAAAAGTTTTGTTCCATAAGGTGTATCAACATATTTGCTATTGGCAACTCTTGAAATGGTTGAAATATCCATATCAATATTATCAGCAATATTTTTTAGAATCATAGGTTTTAGGTTGCGTTCATCACCAGTCAAAAAATATTCTTTTTGATATTGCATAATTGCATTCATTGTGAGTAATAGTGTTTGTTGACGCTGTTTAATAGCATCTATAAACCATTTAGCAGCATCAAGTTTTTGTTTGATGAACATGATGGCATCTTTATGGGTTTTAGATTTATCTTTTGATTTAGCATACCCATGTAGCATGTCATTATAATCTTTCGAAATATGTAATTCAGGAGCATTTCTAGCATTTAATGTTAAATCTAAATTTCCTTCATTAATTTTTATTGTAAAATCAGGAACAATTTGTTCAACATTGCTATTGCTATTTGAGTAAGCGCCACCTGGTTTGGGATTCAGTTTTTCAATTTCACCTATAGCACCTTTTAAATTCTCTTTTGAGATATTTAATTTTTGAAGTAATTTATTATGGTGTTTTTTCACAAAAAGATCAAATGAATTATCAATAATTTCAATTGCAATTTTTCTTTCAGGAGTTACTTTTTTTTGATTTAATTGAATTAATAAATTCTCTTTTAAATTTCTTGCACCAACTCCAGGGGGATCAATTTGTTGTACTATTTTTAAAACTTTTTCAATTTCGTCTTCTGTTGTATAAATATTTTCAGAAAACGCCAGATCATCAACAATATCTTCAATAGATCTTCGTATATATCCATTCCCATCAATATTACCAACTAAAAATTCGGCAATTTGTGTTTCTTGATCAGAAAGTTTAAAAGTGTTTAATTGACTTAATAAAAATTGATTGAATGAAATACCTGCAGAATAGGGAATACGATTTTCATCATCATCACTACTATAGTTATTTGATTGAATTTTGTAATTTGGTATTTCATCATCGCTTAAATAATCATCAATATTTATTTCAGTTTCAATAGTATCAGAACCTGAATCATCATATTCATCTGTAATGTCATTTGAGAAGTCGTCATTATTTTCTTTGCCACTTTCTAGAGCGGGGTTTTCTTCAATTTCGTATGCCAGTTTTTGCTCAAAAGCTTGAGTAGGTAATTGAATTAACTTCATCAACTGAATTTGTTGAGGAGATAATTTTTGTTGTAGTTTTTGTTGTAAACTTTGTTTGAGCATAAAATATTTCTAATGGTATAAAAATACAAAAAACTAATAAAAGATAATGTGTAAAAAAAATGAAGTACTACTTTAAAAAAGTAACACTTCATTTTTATATAACTTAGGCTAATTATTTACTTAAAATTCAGCATTTTGAGGAGTTCTTGGATAAGGAATAACATCTCGTATATTACCCATACCCGTAGCAAATTGAACTAATCTTTCAAATCCAAGACCAAATCCAGAATGAATTGCACTTCCATATTTACGTGTATCTAAATACCACCACAATTCTTTTTCATCAATATTTAAAGCTTTAATCTTTTCTTTTAAAACATCTAAACGTTCTTCACGTTGGCTACCACCTACAATTTCGCCAATACCAGGAAATAGAACATCCATAGCTCTAACTGTTTTTCCATCTTCATTCAAACGCATATAAAATGCTTTTATATTTGCTGGATAATCAAATAATATTACAGGACTTTTAAAATGTTTTTCAACTAAAAAGCGTTCGTGTTCGCTTTGAAGATCAGCTCCCCATTCATTGATAATATATTTGAATTTTTTCTTTTTATTGGGTTTGCTGTTTCGTAAAATATCAATTGCCTCTGTATAAGTTACACGTTTAAAATTATTATCGATAACAAATTGTAATTTTTCTAAAAGTGACATATCACTACGCTGGATTGCGGGTTTACTTTTTTCTTCTTGTAAAAAGCGTTGATTCAAAAATTGTAGATCTTCATCACAATTATTTAAAATATATTTTAAAACATATTTAATAAAATCTTCTGACAGATCCATATTGGCATCCAGATCATTAAAAGCAACTTCAGGTTCAACCATCCAAAATTCTGATAAGTGTCTTGAAGTATTTGAATTTTCAGCTCTAAAAGTTGGACCAAAAGTATAAACCTTTCCCAAAGCCATAGCATAAGTTTCTGCTTCTAGTTGACCGGAAACAGTTAAGCTGGTTTCTTTACCAAAAAAGTCTTTTGAATAGTCGGTTTTACCTTCTTCTGTTTTTTGTGTATTTTCCAAATCAAGTGTAGTTACCCTAAACATTTCACCTGCACCTTCTGCATCACTTCCGGTGATAATGGGTGTATGGACATGATAAAAACCATTTTGTATAAAATATTGATGGATAGCAAATGAAAGTGAAGATCGGATCCTCATAACAGCACTAAATGTGTTGGTTCGCACCCTTAAATGTGCATTTTCACGCAAAAACTCAAGACTGTGTTTTTTTGGCTGAATAGGATAATCATCAGGATTTGAATCACCTAAAACCTCAATATTATTTACCTGTATCTCAACATGCTGACCTATTCCTTGACTTTCAATTAAAGTGCCGGATACTGAAAGAGCAGCACCTGTTGTAATGCGTTTTATCAGGTTTTCATCAAAGTTATCATAATCAATTACACATTGAATGTTTTTTATGGTTGAACCATCGTTTAAAGCAATAAAACGATTGCTTCTAAATGTTCTTACCCAGCCTTTTATGATTACTTCTTGTAAATATTTTTCTGATTGTAATAATTCAGAAATACTGTATCTTTTCATTTTTCAATTCTTAAATTATCAATAAATAATCAAATGATAATCACCTGATATTTTAATCATGGCAAAGATAAACTTTGTAAGCAAAAATTAAAATGTGAATGTAGTTTTTATTCTTTAATTATATTGATCAAGTATTCACCATAGCCACTTTTCAATAAAGGTTTGGCTACTTTTTTGAGTTGATTGGCATTAATAAAACCTTTTCGGAAAGCAATTTCTTCAATACAGCCAATCTTTAAACCTTGACGTTCTTCAATTACTTGCACAAATTGTTGTGCTTGAATCAATGAATTAAAAGTTCCGGTATCTAACCAAGCAGTACCTCTTCCAAAAACTCCAACTTTTAATTTACCTTGTTGTAAATATTCATTGTTAATATCGGTAATTTCATATTCACCTCGTGCAGATGGTTTGATATTTTTAGCAATGTCAACAACTGTATTATCATAAAAATATAAACCTGGAACAGCATAATTTGATTTAGGATGAACAGGTTTTTCTTCTATTGATGTTGCCCGATAATTTTCATCAAACTCAACAACACCATAACGTTCAGGGTCATTAACATGATAAGCAAACACAACGCCTCCATCAGGGTTAATAGCTTTTCTTATGCGTTTTTCTAGGTCGGCTCCATAAAAAATATTATCACCTAAGATTAAGGCAACACTATCTTTACCAATAAAGTCTTCGCCAATAACAAAAGCTTGAGCTAAACCGTTAGGGATTTTCTGAACTGCATATTGAAAATTGCAACCTAAGTTTTTTCCATTACCTAATAAGCGTTCGAATTGGGGAAGGTCAGTAGGCGTTGAAATAATTAAAATATCTTTAATTCCGGCAAGCATGAGAACAGACAATGGATAATAGATCATCGGTTTATCATAAATGGGCATTAATTGTTTACTTACTGCTAAAGTTAGGGGGTGTAATCTTGTTCCACTTCCACCTGCTAGAATGATTCCTTTCATTAAATTTTATTTTTTAGTTTTCTTCTTCCTCTTTAGGGATTATTGATATTGTAGGTTTCTTAAATGTTTTTTTGTTAGCTATTGTAGATTCTAGAGATAATAATAGTGACGGTAATAATAATAAATTAGATACCATAGCAAATAGTAAAGTTACAGATACCAATCCGCCTAGAGCTTTTGTACCTCCAAAACTGGAAACGGTGAAAACCAAAAACCCAAAAAATAATACAACAGAGGTATAAAACATACTTGTGCCTGTTTCGCGTAATGCAGCATAGACCGATTTCCGAACTTTCCATTTCCGAGCAATTAATTCTTGTCGGTATTTAGCCAAAAAATGTATTGTATCATCAACCGAGATACCAAAAGCAATACTAAAGACCAATATAGTTGAAGGTTTAATCGGTACTCCCAGATAACCCATTAAACCTGCAGTGATTAAAAGAGGTAAGATATTTGGTATAAGCGATATAATTATCATTTTAAAAGATCGGAACATCCATGCCATAAACAAGGATATTAAAAAGATTGCCAACGACAACGAAATGACCAGATTTTTTACTAAATAATTCGTGCCTTTTATAAATAGTAATGCTTTCCCGGTTAATGAAACATCATACTTTTTATCAGGAAAAACTTTGTTAATCTTTTCGATCAATCGTTCTTCAATTTGCTCCATTTTATCAGTACCGATATCTTTCATGAAAGTTGTGATACGTGCATATTGTCCTGTAGAATCTACAAAATTTTTAAGCATATCACTATTTGTATCTGAGTTCTTTGTATAGGATAATATGAAATTTTGTTCTTGCTGGGTAGGCAATTGATAGTATTTAGGATTGCCGTTATAAAATGCCTGTTTAGAATATTTTACCAAGTCTAGAACGGATATTGATTTAGAAAGTTCAGGAATTTCATCAATCTCTTCATCGAGTTTATTCATTCGCTTTAAGGTTGATAGATTCATCACACCCTTTTTTTGTTTTGTATCAATCAAGATCTCCAAAGGCATAATTCCGCCAAATTCATCTTCAAAAAATAAGATATCTTTATAGAAGGTTTTTCCTTGCGGCATGTCTTCGATCAAACTTCCCGAAACACGAATCATATTCATACCAATTAAGCTGATTATAATGATAACTACAGTGATAACATAAATAGCGATTCGGTGGTGTCTAACCATTTTTTCCATCCAATTAACAATGGCATCCATCCATTTTCTCTCTAAATGTTCTAAGTGCCTTTCTTTTGGCTTATGCATAAAACTATAAAAAATAGGGATGAGCAATAATGAAAGAAAAAATATTGCCATGATATTTATGGATGCAATGATACCAAATTCTCTTAATAATTGACTATTGGTAAATATGAATGTAGCAAAACCTGATGCTGTTGTAATGTTTGTCATTAAAGTAGCATTACCAACTTTAGAGATTACCCGTTGTAAAGATTTTGCTTGATTACCGTGCTTTTTTACTTCATTTTGATATTTATTAATGAGAAATATAGCATTAGGCACACCTATAACGATAATTAAGGGAGGAATTAATGCCATTAAGACGGAAATTTCATATTGAAATAAGCCAATTAGACCAACTGCCCAAATAACACCAATGCTCACAACTAGGAAGGTTATAAATGTGGCGCGATATGATCGAAAAAAAATGTAAAAAATGAGTGAAGTTACCAACAAAGCCAAACTAACAAAAAGACCAATTTCGTCTTTAATGTTTTGAGCATTCATGGTGCGTATATATGGCATTCCTGAAACATAAACATTTAATCCGGTATCTTTTTCAAATTTTTTAACTGTAGGGTTTAATACATTAAATATGAATTCTTCACGAATGATTGTGTTGACGACTTTTTGGTCAATATAGATAACGGTTCTGATAGTACCCGTTTTTTTATTATATAAAAAATTATCGAAAAAAGGTAAGTTGTCAAATAATTCTGTTCTAATATTTTCAACATCTTCGTTTGATTCAGGTTTATTGTCGTATAGTGGTTCAATGATGAATCTTTGATTTTTTTTATCCTTTTTAAGCTTTTTAATATCACCTACAGATACTGAGAAATCAATTTCCGAAAATGTTTTTAATTTATTAGAAAGGTCTATCCATTGGTTAAAATTATCAACAGAAAAAAGAGTAGAATCCTTAACAGCTAAAATTATCAAGTTACCTTCATCACCAAAGATATTTGTGAATTCTTCATACTTGATATTTTCTTCATGGTTTTTGGGTAATAAGTTGGGCTCACTATGTGAAAATTGAATGTATTTGATGTTATAAGCCATAAAGATTGTTATGACTGTTAAAACTAACAAAATTATTATTCGTTGTTTTAAAATAAATCTTGCTACCCGAGCCCAAAAATTCATTAGCGTTTACGTATTTAGTGTCTTGTTTTTAAACAAGGATATTAAATGAATATATTTACTTAAAAAAAATTTAAAAAAGTGTGACAAGCAAATAAACAGATGAATTGAAGAAATAATGAAATTAAACTTTCATTATTTCTTTTTCTTTAATTGCGTAATGGTCATCAATGATTTTGTTAAATTTATCTGTTAAATCCTGAATATCAATCTCCGAATTCTTAAGTAAATCTTCAGAGATATCAATTTTTTTCAACTCGTTATTGGCTTCTTTTCGATCATTTCTGATACTTACTTTAGCAAATTCAGCTTGATTTTTTGCTTGTTTAGCCAGGTCTTTACGTCGTTCTTCAGTTAATATTGGTACATTTATTATAACACTCTCTCCATTATTCATTGGGTTAAAACCTAAATTGGCATTCCTGATACCTTTTTCAATTTCATTGATCAAAGATTTTTCCCATGGTTGTACTGTTAATGTATGGGCATCTAGTGTATTAATATTTGCAACACGGCTTAAAGGAGTACTTGAACCATAATAATCAACCGTAACACTTTTAAGCATTATAGGTGAAGCTTTTCCCGCTCTGATATTTGATAATTCATGCTCAAGGTGAGTAATTGCACTTTGCATTTGTTATTTAGTACTGTCTATAATAAATTGAAGTTCTTCGTTCATGATTGTCTATTTTTAAAAAGATTTTATTCAATAAATTTAACAAATTATAAATCAACTTTTGTTCCAATATTTTCTCCAGAAATTATATTATTTAAATTATCTTCTTTATTCATATCAAAAACAATAATGGGTAATTTATTTTCTTCACTTAAGGTAATAGCAGTCATATCCATAACCTTTAAACCTTTATTCATTACTTCTTTAAAAGTTATTTCACCAAACTTTTTAGCATTTGGGTCTTTTTCAGGATCAGAAGTATAAATACCATCGACTCTTGTGCCTTTTAAAATTACGTCAGCATTAATTTCAATAGCCCTTAGAACAGCTGCAGTATCAGTAGTGAAATATGGGTTTCCGGTTCCACCGCCAAAGATTACTACTCTTCCTTTTTCTAAATGTCTTACAGCACGTCTTTTGATAAAAGGTTCAGCAACTTGTTTCATTTCAATTGAAGTGAGTAATCGGGTATTTAAATCAGCATCTTCTAAAGCACTTTGCAAAGCTAAACCATTGATTATTGTTGCCAACATTCCCATATAATCTCCCTGAACTCTATCCATTCCATTGCTAACTCCTGTTAAGCCTCTAAAAATATTTCCACCACCAATTACAATAGCTACTTCTACATTTTTTTCAACAATTTTTTTAATTTCCTGAGCGTATTCAGAGAGGCGTTTTGGATCAATTCCGTATTGTTGATTACCCATTAATGCTTCGCCACTAAGTTTTAAAAGTACTCTTTTGTATTTCATATGTTTTAAATAGAATAATAAGTTCTACAAATATAATAAAATTTACTTTTAGGTTTTCAGAATTTGAAATGTATAAAAAAATCCCGATATTTTAATATCGGGATTTTTAAAAAATATTTTGTGCAAAAAAACTATCCTAAAGCAACGCGTTTAAAGTCAACAACTTTAACATCGCCAAAAGAATTCACATAATCTGAAACAGATTTTTTAGCATCTTTGATAAATTCTTGATCTAATAAACATTGTTCATTGTCTAATGTTGTATTATCAGAAATAAATCTTTCTAATTTACCAGGAAGAATCCTATCCCAAATGTGTTCGGGTTTACCTTCTGCTTTTAATTCTGCTTTAGCAACTTCTTTAGCTTCAGTAAGAACTTCATCGGTCAATTGCGCCATAGAAATATATTTAGGCACATTTTTAAGTGTTTTTCCTAATCTGCCAAGCTCAATATTTTCTTTCTTAATAATAGCGATTCTAGCCTCAGTTTCAGATGCAATAAATTCAGGATCAAAATCTTTATAAGATAAAGTTGTAGCACCCATTGATGCAATCTGCATTGCCATATCTTTAGCAAGAACGTCACCATTATCAACTATAGCAGATAGACCAACAATAGCGGCAATTTTATTACCGTGTATATAAGAACCAACAAAAGGAGCTTCAATTCTTTCAAAAGCAGTTATCTCTAGTTTTTCACCAATAACTCCGGTTTGTTCAATGATTTTATCAGCAACAGTCATTCCCTCAAAATCTGCATTTAAGAAAGATTCCTTGTCTTTATAATTTAAAGCAGTTTCCGCAAGTTTATTTGCTAAAGTTACAAAATTTTCATTTTTTCCAACAAAATCAGTTTCGCAACCAAGAACTATTACAGTACCAATGGTATTAGAATTATTTACTTTTGCTATTGCAGAACCTTCACTAGAAGCTCTATCGGCTCTTTTTGCGGCTACTTTTTGACCTTTTTCACGTAAGATTTTTATAGCATTATCAACATCACCTTCTGCTTCAACCAATGCATTTTTACAATCCATCATACCTGCACCGGTCATTTTTCTTAGTTTATTTACTTCTGCGGCGGTTATTTTTGCCATAATATATAAGTTATAATTAAATTATTATTATTTTTCTTCTTCAGTTGTTGCTGCTTTATTCTTTTCAACAACAGTTTTTTCAACTTTCGGTTTAGCTTCAACTTTTGCTGCTTCTTTATTTGATTTTCTATCTTCTAAACCATCAGCTACTGCATTGGTTAAATATGATAAAATCTTTTCGATAGATTTTGAAGCATCATCATTTGAAGGGATTACATAATCTATAGCTCTTGGATCAGAGTTAGTATCCACCATTGCAAAAATAGGAATGTTTAATTTTTGGGCTTCAGCAATAGCAATATGCTCACGTTTGATATCAATAACCAATATTGCTCCAGGAAGGCGCGTCATATCAGTAATTGAACCTAGATTCTTTTCTAATTTGGCTCTTTGACGATTGATCTGTAATTTTTCTCTTTTAGAGAGTGCTTCAAAAGATCCATCTTTTTTCATCCTATCAATTAGCCCCATTTTTTTAACAGCTTTACGGATAGTAACAAAATTTGTTAACATTCCGCCCGGCCATCTTTCTGTGATATAAGGCATTTTTACACTTTCAGCTTTTTCAGAAACGATATCTTTTGCTTGTTTCTTTGTAGCTACATATAATATTTTTCTTCCTGAAGCAGCAATCTTTTGTAAAGCTTTAGAGGCTTCATCAATTTTGGCAACTGTTTTGTAAAGATCAATAATATGAATTCCTTTACGCTCTGTGTAAATGAAAGGAGCCATGTTTGGATCCCATTTTCTTGTTAGATGTCCAAAATGGACACCAGATTCGATTAATTCTTTGATTTCAATGTTTGTCATAATGTTTTTTAGTTTACGTTCCGTTTTAGTAGCAATAAACAAGTAGTTCCGAGATATAGGAAATCTTAATTATTTGGATGCTAGACTTAAATGCGACAACAAATTATTTGATTTATAAAAAGTTAAACATAATTCAATTTTTAAAAATTGAATTATGTTTAGAATATTAACGTTTAGAGAACTGGAATTTCTTACGAGCTTTTTTCTGACCGAATTTTTTACGTTCAACCATTCTTGGATCTCTTGTAAGTAATCCGTCTGATTTCAGAATACTTCTGTTTTCCTCATCAAGCTCAACCATAGCTCTTGAAATTGCCAAACGAATTGCTTCGGCCTGACCAGTAACACCACCACCAAATACATTGACCTTAATATCAAATGATTCAAGATTTTCTGTTAGTGTTAAAGGTTGCATTACTTTGTACTTTAAAGTATCTGTAGTGAAATAATTTTCAAATGCTCTTTCGTTTATGGTGATGTTACCTTTACCTTTAGTAATATAAACACGGGCAACAGCAGTTTTTCTTCTACCAATTTTGTGTAAAGTATCCATATTATTTAATATCGTTTAGGTTAATAGTTTTTGGATTTTGTGCTTCTTGTTTGTGTTCTCCACCTGAATAAACAAATAGGTTTCTAAATAAAGCACTACCAAGTTTATTTTTTGGTAACATACCTTTAACGGCTTTCTCTACTACTCGAATTGGATCTTTAGAAAACAATTCAATAGCAGTAAGCGTTCTTTGTCCTCCCGGATAACCTGTATGACGAACGTAAGTTTTATCGTTCCACTTGTTTCCGGATAATTTAATTTTGTCTGCGTTGATAATTACAACATTATCCCCACAATCAACATGAGGAGTGTAATTAGTTTTGTACTTACCTCTAATTAGCTTAGCAACCTTAGAGGCTAGACGACCCAACGTTTGACCGTCTGCATCAACCAAAACCCATTCTTTTGTAACGGTATTTTTATTAGCTGATACTGTTTTGTAACTTAATGTGTTCACAATAAATTCTTTGTTAATGATTAAACTTCTGTTTCTCTTTTCTCGAAAGAGTTTGCAAAAATACAACTAATTATTTATTTAGCAAACAGGATTTTAGAGATATTTTTCTTAAAAATATTTTTACATGGATTTTAACTTAAATAGGTGATAATCACACTATTTTTTTAACTTAATTTTATAATTCAATTCTATAATGATCAAAAAAATCTTTCTTAATTTTCCAAATAATTCGTAACATTTTAATTAAGGGAGAGTCTATTAAACTGTAGTGAAAGATTAAGATTATTTAAACAGCTAGCAATCAATCAGTAAGGCATGTTTTAAAACTTTATACTCGATCGTTATTGTTAGATTATTATTTTTGGTTGACCCTAAATTATTTATCAATTGTTTATTGAATAAAAATAAGAATTTGAAAAATTTAATAATATTTATCTTCTTTGTGTTTTTGCAATTGTCAATGAGCGCTCAGGAAACAAAAGATAAAATTCCAAGAAGAATTTATACAACCCAAAGTGTTGGAAATGCAAAAGTTCCTGAGATTGACGGTATTATTGATGAGGACGTTTGGAATCTGGTAGATTGGGATGGTGATTTTATTGAACGAAGTCCTGATGAAAATACACCACCGACACAACAAACCAAATTCAAAATTCTGTATGATGATAAAAATCTGTATTTCGCTGTAAGAGCTATTGATACTGAACCAGATAAAATTGAAAAAAGATTATCGAGAAGAGATGGTTTTGAAGGAGATTATATTGAAATTCATTTTGATAGTTACCATGATTTACGAACAGCTTTTTCGTTTACGGTTACTGCTGCAGGCGTAAAAGGAGATGAAGCAATTTCAGATAATGGTGAAAATTTTGATGAGAGTTGGAATCCGATATGGTATACAAAAGCAAATATTGATAAAGAAGGTTGGACAGCAGAGTTAAAAATTCCGCTAAGTCAGTTGAGGTTTGGTAAAAGTGAAGAACAGATTTGGGGTATGCAGGTGATGAGAAGATTGTTTAGAGAAGAAGAACGGTCTCTTTGGCAAAGAATTCCACAAGATGCACCGGGGTGGGTGAGTGAATTTGGTGAATTACGGGGTTTAAAAAATTTAAAACCTCAAAAGCAAATTGAGATCCAACCATTTTTATTGGCACAGTATGATACTTATCCAAAAGAAGAAAATAATCCTTTTCGCGATGGTGATGATTTTTCTTTTAATGGGGGAGTTGATGGTAAAATTGGAATCACAAATGATTTGACTTTAGACTTCACAATAAATCCTGATTTTGGACAAGTTGAAGCTGATCCGGCTGCAATTTCTTTAGATGGATTTCAAATATTTTTTGAAGAGCAAAGGCCATTCTTTATTGAAAACAAGAATATTTTCGATTACAGTTTTGCTGATAATCAAGATAATATCTTTTATTCAAGACGAATTGGAAGACAACCACAAGGATATCCAGATTTATTAGAAAATGAATTTACGGATCTGCCAAATAATACCACTCTATTGGGTGCTGCAAAATTTAGTGGCAAAACAAAAAGTGGATGGTCAATCGGAATTTTAGAGAGTGTTACAGCAAAAGAGTATGCCAAAATTGATTTAAACGGAGAAAAGAGAGAAGAATTGGTTGAACCTTTAACCAATTATTTTGTAGGAAGACTTCAAAAGGATTTTAATAAAAAGAATACATTTATCGGTGGAATTTTTACAGCTACAAACCGAAAAATTGAAGGCAATTTAGATTTTTTAAGGGAAAAGGCATATACGGGCGGTATTGATTTTAAACATCAATGGCAAGCAAGAAAGTATTATGTTGAGGGTAATATGATCGTTAGTAATGTTCAAGGAAGTAAAGAAGCCATTACTCAAACACAAGAATCACT
Source organism: Flavobacteriia bacterium (assembly GCA_030617765.1). Lineage (GTDB taxonomy): Bacteria > Bacteroidota > Bacteroidia > Flavobacteriales > Flavobacteriaceae > Namhaeicola. Next base: position 25,244 of record JAUWUU010000007.1, read on the forward strand.
CACCCATTTATTTCAAAGGGTAGATGCCAAACATGTTAGTGTTGACCCAAATAGGACTTCTTTAACTGGTACTGGTGGGAAACTTGAAGCAGGGAAGAATGGAAGTGGGAATTGGGATTATAACGGAGGATTAACTTGGCGTTCACCGGAATTAGAATTAAACGATATTGGATTTTTACGTCAGGCAGATGAAATTAATCAATTCGCCAATATCCAATATCAAACATTAAAACCATTTGGGATTTTTAGAAAAATTAATGTAAGGCTCAATCAATATACTGGTTATGATTTTGATAAAAATTTCAACAGACTACAGTTTAGATTGAATTCCGGAATTGAATTTAAAAATAATTGGGGTGCCGATTTTGGATTAATAGGACGACCCAGATCCTATTCAAATACTGCTTTAAGGGGTGGCCCTCGTTTTAGATATTCTGAAGAATTTGTTAATTGGCTATTTGTAGGTTCTGATTCTCGAAAAAAATTCAGATTTGTTGTAGGTTCGGTAATATCAAAATCCAAACAAGATCATGAATCCTTTTTTAAATTTGAAACAAGATTTAGCTATCAACCCACCAATGCATTAAATTTTTCGGTAGTTCCTGAGTTTTCTATCAATAAGAATAAAACTCAATATGTTGATGAAAAAGACTATTATGGAGACCCAAGATATGTTACTGGTGAGATCGATAATCAAACTTTTAGTACTTCTTTTAGGATAAATTATACTATAAATCCTGATCTATCAATCCAGTTTTATGCAGAGCCTTTTGTATCTATTGGTAACTATACAAATTTTAATCATATCACAGATCCGGTTGCAGATGACCTTTATGATCGATTTAATCCTTACGATGATAATCAGATAAGAATTAATGATGGAACCTATGAAGTTGATGAGAATAATGATGGATTAATTGATTATTCTTTTAGTGATCCGGATTTTGCATTTGTTCAATACAGATCAAATTTGGTAGTCCGATGGGAATATATTCCCGGATCAGAGATTTATTTGGTTTGGTCACAAGGCACAACCGGATTTGGTGACCCGAATGATAGATTATGGGGAAATATTGATAATGAAATTATTCAGCAAAAACCTGAAAATACATATTTGGTAAAAGTTACATATAGGTATATTTTTTAGGGTCTAAGTCTAATGTAAAATTTAACATACTTTATAGGATAGTGTCTTGAAACTTAAAACTCTAAATTTTATACTAAAATCCTAATGCGCTTCCAACCAATTATCACCTTCACCCAAATCAACAACCAAAGGAATGGATAATTTATAGGCATTTTCCATTTCTTGTTTGATTAATGGTTTTAGTTTTTCAAGCTCATCTTTGTGGACATCAAAAACCAATTCATCATGAACCTGTAGAAGCATTTTTGACTTAAAAAGCTCTTTATCCATTTTTTTATGGATATTTATCATAGCTATCTTGATAATATCTGCTGCACTCCCTTGTACAGGTGCATTAACAGCATTTCGTTCATCACCAGATCTAACAATGGAATTTCTAGAATTAATATTATTTAAATATCGTCTTCTGCCTAAAATCGTTTCTACATAACCGTTTTCTCTAGCAAAATCAATTTGTTTAGATATATACGCTTTTAGTGTAGGGTAGGTTTTGTAATATGCATCTATCAATTCTTTGGATTCTGACCTACTTAAATTGGTTTGTTGACTTAATCCAAAAGCAGATACGCCATATATAATTCCAAAATTTACTGTTTTTGCATGACTTCTTTGCTCGCGTGTTACATCTTCTAACAGAACATTAAATACTTTAGCTGCAGTTGATCTATGAATATCTTCACCTCTTAAAAATGAGGCTTTCATTTCTTCATCACCACTCATTTCTGCAATTAAGCGCAATTCAATTTGAGAATAATCTGCTGCAAGTAAAGTGTAGTTTTTATCTCTTGGAATAAATGCTTTCCGAATCAATTTTCCTCTTTCTGTACGAATAGGGATATTTTGTAAGTTAGGATTATTAGAACTCAATCTTCCTGTTGCTGCAACTGCCTGACTGTAGGTTGTGTGAATTCTTCCGGTTTTTTTATTTACTTCATTGGGTAAAGCATCAACATAAGTATTTTTTAATTTTATCAATCCTCTCCACTCTAAAATATTTGCAACAATTGGATGTTTGGGAGCTAATTTTGATAAAATTTCTTCACCGGTTGCATATTGTCCGGTTTTGGTTTTTTTAGGTTTTTCAACTAATTTTAGTTCTTCAAATAAAACAACCCCTAATTGTTTGGGCGAAGCAAGATTAAAGTTTGTATTAGACTCGCTATAAATTTTATTTTCGAGAATAATAATTTCTTCAGTAAATTGATCTGAAAGAGATTTTAAGAAATCAAGATCAATATTAATACCTTCTAATTCCATTTGGGCTAAAACGTCAATTAATGGAATTTCAATATTTTCAAATAATTTAGTAAGGTTATTTTTCTCTAATTCTTTTTTAAAGATCTGTTTTAATTGCCAAGTGATGTCTGCATCTTCAACAGCATATTCGGTTTGTTTATCAATGTCAACATTTCGCATTGATCCTTGATTTTTACCTTTTTTACCGATTAATGAAGTAATGGAAATTGGTTGATAATTCAAATAAGTTTCAGCCAAAACATTCATGTTATGACGCATATCAGGATTGATTAAATAATGTGCAATCATGGTATCATAGATATTACCTTTAATCTTTATTCCGTAATTGTTTAAAATTTTGATGTCGTATTTGATGTTCTGTCCGATTTTTTCAATTCCACCATCTTCAAAAAAGGGCTTAAAGAATTCTAATAATGCTAAAGTTTCTTCTCTATTTTCAGGAAATGAAACATAATATCCTTTTCCTTTTTCGTACGAAAATGAAATTCCAACCAATTCAGCAGTTAGCGTATTTAGACCTGTGGTTTCGGTATCAAAGCAAACCGACTTTTGTTGCAATAATTTTTTTAATAGTAGTTTTTGCGCAGTAGAAGTGTTTACAGATTGATAAAAATGATTTGTATTTATAGAAGTATTAAAACCAGTGTTTAATTCTTGTAAGCTACCTTCAACCGGAGTGGCAAAAATATCTAATTGCTGACTTTTTTCATTTGGTTTTTTTGGTGGTTGATCTTTTGGTTCTACATTCTTTAAAGGCGAAATATTTTGTGTAGGTGCAGAAAATATATTGTTCATAGTTTCCTGCATACGACGAAATTCAAGCTCTTGAAAGATTTCACTTGCTTTTTGAAAATCAGGAGTATTTAATTCAAAAACTTCTTCATGAAATTCAACAGGGCAATCTAGCATAATAGTAGCTAATTGTTTTGAAAGAATTCCAAGATCAGCATTGGCTTCAATTTTTTCTTTTATTTTTCCTTTGAGTTCGTGAGTATTGGCTAAAAGATTTTCCATACTACCATATTGTTTGAGAAATTTTTTAGCAGTTTTATCTCCAACACCTGGCAACCCAGGTATATTATCAACAGCATCTCCTTTCATGCCTAAGAAATCAATTACCTGTTTTGGATCATCAATTTCAAAAACTTCTTTTACTTTATCCACTCCCCAAATTTCAATACCATTTCCCATTCGTGATGGTTTGTACATAAAAACATTATCAGTAACCAATTGTGCAAAATCTTTATCTGGTGTGACCATATAGGTTTTATATCCGGCTTTTTCAGCTTGTATTGATAAGGTTCCAATTAAGTCGTCTGCTTCAATTCCTTCTTTTTCAATAATTGGAATATGCATTGCCTTTAAGATCTCATAAATATATGGAATGGCAATTTTTATGGCTTCGGGAGTTTCTTGACGATTAGATTTGTATTCAGCGAAAGCTTCAGTTCTAACATGAGATCCGCCTTTATCAAAAGCAACTGCTAAGTGGTCGGGTTTTTCTCTTCTTATCACATCTAATAATGAATTCATAAAACCTAAAATTGCCGAAGTATCCATTCCTTTAGAATTAATTCTAGGATTTTTTATTAAAGCGTAATATCCTCTAAAAATTAATGCGAAAGCATCTAATAAAAAAAGACGTTTTTGTTGAGCCATATTTATTTCTTGTATTTTTTGTAAAAATAATCAAATGATTTGCTTTTGTAATATATAAAAAAATATTGTATTGAAAATGTTTTTTCACGAATGATGAAAGGGCTAATCGATTAAATATGTTATATTTGTATGTGTTGTACTAAAAAATTATTTATATGACTAAGTTTGGCGAGCTTATAAAATCGAATGCTCCTACTTTAATTGACTTTTATTCGAGAAAGGAAAAAGAAATCGATGGTCTTCATTCGGTATTGCGTGATGTTGCTGAAGCTTTAGGAGATAATGCCAGAATCGTTAAAATTGATATTTCTAAAAATGAATCTCTGGCAAATGCACTTCGTATAAAAGGAAATACAACATTTATTATCTACAAAAAGGGCGAAATGAAGTGGCGCCAAACGGGTATGCAGGATGCTAATACTTTGATCAGTTTGGTAAAGCAGTATATATAATAAAAAAAGATTGCCATTAGTTGACAATCTTTTTATCCTCATTTTTAGTTTTTTTTAAATTATATTTTAATCTTTTCTTTTTTCATATTAAGATCAAATTCTTGAAATAATTCTAATAAATGCATAATTGCCTGAATCAGATCTTTTGTTTCAAGAAGATTACCAAAATATAGAGTAGTATTTTTTGGACTAGATTCTTCAGTTCTGATTCTTCTAATTTGCTTTTCAATAGATTCTGAAACGTGATGAAATAATTCCTGTTTTTCAGAAATTATAGTACTAATATTTTCAAATTTTCTATCAACAAAAGTATGTTCAATGTCATTCAACATTTCACTTAATTGCTTATCAATAATTTTTAGATCGTTAATTTGACTATTTTTGAGGTTTTTATGATTGTTGTTAACGTGTTTGTAACTTGCTTTTGATATATAACTTATTGATTGAGAAATATCTTGTAAATACCCTAAAATTAAAAGGTAAAATCTACTTGCTTCAACAGATGACTCATCTAAAGATCGTATAAAATAAAAAACGCCATCTTTTAAAATATCAACTTCATTATTTAATTTATTAATACGCTTTTCAGTTTTTTTTAACTTATTCAAATCATGAGATGATAGGTCTTTTACAACACTTGAGTATAATTTATTCACTCTCCGTACTACTTCTGAAATATGGTCGGAAGTTTCTTCAATCACCTCGTTTACCGTTATTAATTCAGCTTTTTTAATCACTTTTTTCTCTTTTTTCTCTTTTTCTTCTTTTTTGTGATTGATAAAATTTCGTATGATCAAAAAGAAAACCAAAGTTAAAATTAGAGCAATGGCAGTTATACCGCCTGTATGAATTAGATATGCAAAAACCGCTGAAGTTATAAAGGCAGCCAAAGCTGTAAAAAACCAGCCTCCAACAACATTTACCACACCCGCAACTCGATAAACAGCACTTTCTCTATCCCATGCTCTATCGGCTAAAGAAGTACCCATGGCTACCATAAAAGTTACATAAGTAGTTGATAGTGGTAATTTGTAGGAAGTAGCTATTGAAATTAATATACCGGCAACCATTAAATTGGTTGAAGCTCTAATCGCATCAAAAGCAGGAATTTCATAGGTTTTATGTTTTGGTAATGATACCACTGGTTTTTCAAATCTTTTTTCAATTTTATGTTTTATTGATTTTGGCATAACGAAGCCTGTAACACTCGAAATACCCATTGTACCTCTCACAATTAATCTTGACAAATTATTGGGTTGAAATCTCTCATAACCATCATCTTGTCGGGCTAAATTAACTTCAGTTGCTGCAACTTTACGTGCTTTTGATGAAAACCATAATGTTAGCACCATTATTAATCCGGCAACAAGCAAGAAAATTTGTGGTGTTGGTACTTTTCCTGCCAAGACTTCCATGCTAAATTCATTAGGAGCAATTCCTGAAACTTTCCATGCTTCGTATGAATTCCATGCAGCCATTGGTACGCCAATAAAGTTTACCAAGTCATTCCCTGCAAAGGCAAGTGCCAAAGCAAATGTACCAACCGAAATAATAATTTTAAAAATATTTATTTTTAAAACAGTGGTTAAAAAATATGATAAACCTGTCCAAAATGCTAAAGCACCAATAATAATATAGATTTCATTCCCTTCAATAAATCCTTTTAGATCTTTGTAATAGACGGTTCCTTTTAACCCTTTCATAAAGATAAAATATGTAATTGCAGTAAGCGCAAACCCTCCAAATAAAGCAATATAGATCTTTGGTTTTTGTTCAAAATTAAATGTTAACAATAAACGGGTAATATATTGTACGATAGCGCCTATTGTAAATGCAAAAACTACTGATAATAAAATTCCTAATATGATCGTTATCGCTTTTTCAGAATTGATATATTGCGATATGTTTGAGATTGTTTCAGTGTCTGAGGATGCAATTTTTATTAATGCCATGGCAACTGCAGCACCCAATAATTCAAAAACTATAGAAACAGTTGTTGAAGTTGGCATTCCTAAAGTGTTGAAAAAGTCGAGCAGCAGGATATCGGTTACCATAACTGCCATGAAGATGATCATGATCTCATTAAAGTAAAACTCTCCAGGATTGAAAATTCCTTTTCGGGCAACTTCCATCATTCCGCTAGAAAAAACAGCCCCCAAAGCAATACCTAAACTCGCAACTATCATAATAGTTTTCAAAGTGACCACTTTTGATCCAATAGCCGAATTTAAAAAATTAACTGCATCGTTACTAACACCCACAACTAAATCAATAATTGCTAAAGCTACCAAAGCAATAAGCATTAAAATGTAAATATTTTCCATTGTGTGATATAATTTTTGAAATGAAAATCTAAAATAGTTAATTTTATCTAAATTAACAGAATGTTATTAAATCATTTTTTTAAATAATTAAAGTAACATAAACTAAATATAAAATTTACATAAATGAGTGCTTTTGGTTTCTTTGCCAAAAAAAATGTTTTGTTAAATTAAGTAAGTTTTATTTGAAAATTAGCAAAAATAAAACCAAATCGTATCAAGATAAATCTAATATATTATTAATAAACTTTTACCTATTTCTTGT
>JAUWUU010000121.1 GCA_030617765.1 Flavobacteriia bacterium
TTAAAAGCTTTGGGAGCAGATTATAAGCACGAATTGGTTGGAGAAAGGTTAACGACTACACCAAAGCATTATGCTTATTTAAAAATAGCCGAAGGCTGTGATCGTCCCTGTTCATTTTGTGCTATTCCTTTAATGCGCGGAAAACACATTTCAACTTCCATTGAAGATCTGGTAACAGAAACCAAAAAATTAGCAGCCAAAGGAGTTAAAGAATTAATTTTAATTGCTCAGGACCTAACTTATTACGGATTAGATATTTATAAAAAAATAGCTTTAGCTGAATTATTAAGAGAGTTGGTTAAGATAGATGGAATTGAATGGATAAGATTACATTATGCTTTCCCTACAGGATTTCCATTAGATGTTTTGAAGGTAATGCGTGAAGAACCAAAAATATGTAATTATCTTGATATTCCGCTTCAACATATCAATACTGATTTGCTGCAATCGATGAAGCGAGGAACTACTTCTGAAAAAACAAGAGAATTATTAAAGCAGTTTAGAAATAAAGTTCCAAATATGGCTGTTCGTACTACTTTAATTGTTGGATATCCGGGTGAGACCGAAGAGCAATTTGAAGAATTAAAGCAATTTATAATTGATTCTCGTTTCGAAAGAATGGGATGTTTTGCCTATTCGCATGAAGAAAATACAAATGCCTTTTTATTAAATGATGATGTGCCTGAAAGTGTAAAGCAAAAAAGAGTTGCAGATCTTATGGATATTCAAAGTCAGATCTCATTTGAATTGAATCAAGAAAAAGTCGGGAAAGTTTTTAAATGTATTTTCGACAGAAAAGAAGGAGATCATTTTATAGGCAGAACTGAATTTGATAGTCCGGATGTTGATAATGAGGTTTTGGTAGATGCTACTAAACATTATATTCAAATGGGGCAATTTATTGATATTAAAATTTCAGAAGCTACAGAATTTGATTTATATGGTGAACCTGTGAAGTAAAGTTCCAGATTTTAGTTGTATAATATAAACCTCAAACCTGAGACCCGAAACTTAAAATTATTTAAGTATTTTTACGAAAACATTCAATAATTGATCAAACACAAAACCATACCATTTCAAGATACTGGATTTTTTACCAAGATCATCTGTGATTATTTAGATAAAAAGAAAGAGACTACTCAGTATTACAATCAATTCCCTGATCTAAAAGGATTTGAAAAACAAATTGAATATAAAAGAGCTTCCTTTTCTAAGGATTTTAGAGAAATACTAGTTTTACAACTGAGAAAACAATATAAAAATATTAAAGTTTCCGGAGCTACAGAATTAAATATAGAGCTACTTTCTAAGAAAAATACATTTACTGTAACTACAGGACATCAACTAAATTTATTTACTGGTCCGCTCTATTTTTTATATAAAATCATTACTACAATCAATCTTGCAAAACTATTAAAAGAAAATTTCCCACAAGATAGTTTTGTTCCGGTTTATTGGATGGCTACCGAAGATCACGATTTTGAAGAAATTCAATTTTTCAATTATAAAAACAATAAGATCAAATGGGAAAGAGAATCAAAAGGAGCAGTAGGAGATTTATCAACTGATGGATTAGATAAGAGTTTTGAAGAATTTTCTTCACTTTTAGGACAAGGAAATAATGCCAGAAAATTAAAGAAATTATTTCAAGAGGGTTATCTCAAACATAATAATTTGACTGATGCAACAAGATACTTAGCCAATGAGCTTTTTGGTGCGTATGGCTTGGTAATTATTGATGGAAATGACAGGTTGTTAAAAACCGAATTTGCACCTTATATAAAAGATGAATTGTTGCACCATACAAGTTTTAATGAAATAACAAAAACAAATAACTCGCTGAAGAAGCAATATAAAATTCAGGTAAACCCTAGAGAGATCAATCTTTTTTATTTAAAAGAAAATTTTCGTGAACGTATAATTTATAAAGATAAAACGTATAGAATTAATAATACTGATATAGAATTTACCGAAGAACAAATACTTCAAGAAGTAGATGCTTTTCCCGAAAGATTTAGTCCAAATGTATTGACCAGACCTTTATACGAAGAGGTAATTCTGCCAAACTTAAGTTATATTGGAGGAGGGGGTGAACTAGCTTATTGGTTTGAGTTAAAGCGTTATTTTGAAAAAGTAAATATACCTTTCCCAATTTTGCTTTTGCGAAATTCTGTTCTTTTGATCAGTAAAAAGCAAGAACAAAAACTAAGTAAATTAGATGTTTCTTTGAAAGAATTGTTTTTGGAGTATAATGAACTTATCAATAAAAAGGTAAGAGATAATTCTGAAATTAAAATCGATTTTTCTGAACAGAAATTACGATTAAATACTATGTTTCTGGAATTAGAGGAAATTTCTCATTGTACTGATAAGTCATTTTTAGGCGCTGTAAAGGCACAACAAAAAAAGCAGCTAAATGGATTAGATAATTTAGAAAAACGATTGTTAAGGGCGCAGAAAAGAAAACTAAAGGATCTTGTTGATAGAATTTCAATTTTGCACAATGAATTATTTCCAAAAGGAGGATTGCAAGAAAGAATCGCTAATTTTTCAGAGTTTTATAAAGAAACTGGTGAGGAATTAATTAGCGGTTTGATCAATAATTTAGATCCTTTGCAATTGGAATTTGATATTTTGGAAATTTAAAATAAATCTCTCAATTTACTCATCACTCTTTTGCTATATCCCACAGATCTCTAAAACTCTAAAATAGGCTTTATTACTATATTCGGTATAAATAAAAAAAGAGACCGAATTAAAATCCGGTCTCTTTCATTATTCTTGGCTGAAAACTTTTATTTAAACAGGAAGATTGATAAAAACATAGCAAATTTGCTAAGTTTCATGGTATTGTATCTTATTCCTATTAAAGATTTCAGTGTGTTATTTTTCTTAATCTTAATTTCAGTTTTATTGGTAAACAAAGCAACCAGCTGCGACACATCTTCAATCAAATTATAGCAGGCTACTGTTAATTTTTCTTCTCTTGGTAAGAAAGATTCTTGTGGATACATGATAAGTAAAAAATCATCATTATGATCCAATGAAGTAAAACTCTCCTCTAAGGAAAAAGCATCTTTATTTTGTAAAAACTCTTTTCTAATCTCTTTAAAAACAGACAATTTACTTTCATCAATAATTGAAAGATCCTTTGTTTCTAGCAAAAAATCAATTTTTTGATTAAAAGTGAAAGCCTCTGTTGAATTACCTAAAATATCAGAATCAACAATATTGTCAATTCCAAATTTTTCAGCAATATGATTTGAAATCATATCTTCAATAAACAGAGTATTGATAAAGAATTCGCTTTTTACAGATATTTCCTTTTTTACCATAATACCAATATTATAAATAACTTTAATACAAAAGTCACGTATTATTTAACGTTTATTGAGGGGAAATATTATAAGGGGAGATTGTATTTGATGGCTAATTTATAAAAAATATGTAAATAAAAAAATATATAAGCACAAAAAAATCCTTTTAATATGGTATTAAAAGGATTTTTAAGAAAATTTTAACACATTTTGCTAAAATTATTTTTTGAATTTAGCATATTTTGTTTTGAACTTATCGATTCTACCCGCAGTATCAACCAATTTCATTTTTCCGGTATAATAAGGGTGAGAAGTTCTTGAGATCTCTAATTTTACCAAAGGGTATTCAACACCTTCAACTTCTAAAGTTTCTTTAGCTTCAGCAGTTGATTTTGTTAAAAAAACATCACCATTAGACATGTCTTTAAAAGCTATCATTCTATAATTCTTTGGATGGATTCCTTTTCTCATCTTTATATCATTTTAATTTTATACTTTCGCTACTTAAAAAGTAAAAACAGCATCTGCTGATTTTGAGAGTGCAAATTTAGTTATAATTTTTTAATCATAAACAATTATTTTAACTAATTTATATAAAAAAATTAATAATGAATAAAACATCTCTTTTTGTTATCCTAATTGGTTTGATTTTTTTTATTTCCTGTGGTAGCAAATATAAATTAGAGTTACACTCGCCAAAAACAATTAAAGTAAATAAACCTTTAAGTATCTCTGTAAAAGAGATCAATAATAATCCAATTGATTCTATTCAATATTTTTTGAATGGAAAACAGCTTTTATCCAATGAAAATATTGACATTAAAAATCAGCGGTTAGGAAAACAAGCAATATCAGCAACAGTTTTTTATGAAGGTAAGGAAAGAAAACTCACCAACACTATTTTTTTTATGGCCGATCAACCACCGGTAATTTATTCATATGAGATCATTAATGAGTTCCCTCACGATTCAAGTGCTTTTACACAAGGGTTTGAATATTATAAAGGATTTTTATATGAAAGTACAGGTCAGTATGGCCAGTCTAGTTTACGGAAGGTTATATTGGAAACGGGAGAAGTTATAAAAAAAATTGACATTGATAAAAAGTATTTTGCTGAAGGTATGACGATCTTGAATGATAAAATATACCAACTTACCTGGCAAAAAAAGAAAGGATTTATTTATGATATTGAAACTTTTGAGTTGATCAAATCATTTAAGTATAAGCAAAGTAAAGAGGGATGGGGTTTGACTAACAATGGTAAAAAATTAATTAAAACTGACGGAACCGATAAAATGTGGTTTATAGATTCTGAAACTTTAAAAGAAGAATATTTTATCGAAACCTATACAGACAAAAGAAAAGCAGAAAAATTAAACGAATTAGAATATATCAAAGGCGAGATCTATGCCAATATTTGGCAACAAAATTCTATTTTAATTGTAAATCCAATAAATGGAGCTATTGAAGGAATTGTTAATTTAAAAGGTTTACAAAAAAAAGCAGGTCAAAGAGGTGAGGATAATGTGCTTAACGGAATTGCTTATGATGAAAAAAATAGCAGATTATTTGTTACAGGTAAGAATTGGAATAAAGTTTTTGAAATAAAAGTTATTAAGAAATAACAGATCATGTTTAAGTATTATTTCGGCATTGCTGCAATTTTTATTGTCTTTATGATTTCATGTAATAATGATGATTTTGAAACAATAAAAAGTTCCGGAGAATTAAAATTTTCAAAAGACACTATTTTTTTAGATACAGTATTTACTAATATTGGTTCAAGTACTCGAACTTTAAAGATCTATAATAAAAGTAGTAACAACATTACTATACCAACGATTAAATTAGGAAGAGGAGAAAATTCATTTTATAGATTGAATGTTGATGGGATTTCCGGAAAATTATTTGAAAATATCGATATTTTTGCAAAAGACAGTATTTTTGTTTTTATAGAGGCTACAATTGATCACAGTCAGGTTGTAAATCCTATCTATACAGATTCTATTATTTTTGATTCCGGGGCACTTCAACAAGATGTGAAACTGGTTACTTTAGTGCAGGATGCACATTTTTTATTTCCTCAGCGAGATGCACAAGGGCTTAAAGAAAAAATTGTTTTAGGAACAGATGCTGAAGGAAAAGAAATAACGGTTGATGGTTTTTATTTAGATGGAAATACGACTTGGAATAGTAATAAACCATATGTTATTTACGGCTATGTTGGTGTGCCTGAAAATGCTACACTTAGTATAGAAAAAGGAACAAAACTTCATTTTCATAAAAATTCTGGATTGTTGGTTGATAAAAATGCTACACTAAAAGTTAATGGAGTTATAGGTGATGAAGTAATTTTTGAAGGAGATAGATTAGAACCCGGGTTTAGTGATATTGCAGGTCAATGGGGAACAATTTGGTTAAGAGCTGGCAGTAAGGATCACGAGATGAGTAATACCATTATCAAGAATAATACAATTGGTATTTTAATGGATTCTATTGGTAGTTTGACACAAGCAACTTTGAAAATTCAAAATTCACAAATTTACAATACTGCAATGTTTGGAATCTTAGGCAGGACAGCAAATATTAAAGGCGAAAATCTTGTAATAGCTAATAATGGTATGTCTTCCTTAGCCTGTACAATAGGTGGAACTTATAATTTTACGCACATCACTTTGGCCAATTACTGGAATAACAGCACACGTGATTTTCCTACATTACTGGTCAATAATTTTTTGGAATATACACAAGCTGATGGTTTAAAAATGGTTTTGGTAAGAGATCTGATAGCTGCGAATTTTACCAATGCAATTATTGAAGGAAATCAAAATATTGAAATGATCTTAGAAAATGTTGATGGAGCAGATTTTAATTATAATTTTAAGAATGATCTGATAAAGTTTAATGATGTAAATAATAGTTTTTTAAATAACCCTCTATTTGATTTTGATGATATTGATCATTACCAAAACAATATCTTAAACGGTAATCCTGATTTTAAAAATATTGAAGTAAATGATTATATTATTGGCGAAAAATCAGATGCTAAAGCTAATGCCGATAAAGATGCTGCATTAAAAATCCCTTTAGATATTTTAGGAGTTAATAGAATTATAAGTCCAGATATAGGTGCTTATCAATATATTAATTTTGAAGAATAGTTTTGTTTTTGGATAAACAAAATGGTATATCAATAAATAATAATCTCAAATATGGAAGCAAAAAATATTATTATTACCGGAACCAGTAGAGGAATTGGATATGAATTGGTAAAATATTTTAGCGAAAATGGCCATAAAGTTTTGGCATTGACCCGCAATAGAGAAAGCGTTGATCTTTTGCAAAAAACGCATCAGAATATTACTGTTTTAGAAGTTGAGATCACTCAGGAAAATGATTTAAAAGCAGTAACAAATTTTATTGAAAGTAACTGGAGAAAAGTAGATATTCTCATTCACAATGCCGGTAAGTTGATTCATAAACCATTTTTTAAAACTTCAACTGATGATTTTTTAAATGTTTATAAAGTAAATGTTTTTGCTGTTGCCGAATTGACAAAAGTTGTATTGCCTTTTCTTTACAAAAGGAGTCATGTAGTTGCAATAAGCAGTATGGGTGGTATTCAGGGCAGTATGAAATTTGCCGGACTATCAGCTTATAGTTCATCTAAAGGAGCTGTAATTACTTTGATGGAATTACTGGCAGAAGAATACAAAGAAAGTGGTATTACATTTAATACT
>JAUWUU010000144.1 GCA_030617765.1 Flavobacteriia bacterium
AACAGCAAAAAGGCCATACCATGCCCAACGTTCAAAAAGTTCCATAATACTGGCAACCCAAAAACTTTTAGGGTAAGAACCCATAACCTGGAAAAATGATTTTTTTTCTTTACTCATAATTATTTTTTAAAGATAAACCCTGTCAAAAATTTAACAGGGTTTAAATATTTATTTAATTTAATATTTTCATTATAATTAATGTATTCCTTTCATTGCCTTATTTAAGAGGGGCGAAATTAAAAATAACAATATTGTTGAGCCAAGCATTAACATCATAATAAATGGGTACAATTCAAAATCGTATTTATTTAAGATTCCTTCTAACATTCCAGCTAAATAATTACCTGCGGCAAAACTAGCCATCCATAATCCCATAACCACTGAAACCAATTTTCCAGGGGCTAATTTAGTGATCATTGATAAACCAATTGGTGAAAGCATTAATTCTCCTAAAGTTAACAATACATAAACCCCAACCAACCAAAATGGAGAAACTAAATCACCTCCTTCAGCAGCATTTGAAGCTTGTGTCATAACCCAAAAAGCAACCGTTGCCAATGCTAAACCAATAGCAAATTTTATTGGCGTTCTAGGATTCCAACCTTTCTTATCTAGCCATAACCATAAACCTGCAAATATTGGTGCTCCTATAAGAATTGCCAATGAATTTACATTTTGAAACCAAGTTGCTGGCATTTCCCATCCAAACATCATTCTATCAGTATTGTCCTTTGCAAATAAACTAAAAGTACCTCCAGCTTGTTCAAAACCTGCCCAAAAAACAACATTAAATATTGCTAAAACAATAATTACAGCCATTCTACTCCATTCTTCTGCTCCTTTAGTTCCTTTTGCTATAACCCAACCAAGACCTAAAATAATTGCTGTAAATCCAACGTAGGTTATAATTGATGTAACTGATTCAGGTAAACGATCCCAGACACTCATTAATAATATAATTCCTACAACTAAACCTATTACCCAGATAAAAATATCTTTCCAGTCTTTAGCATCGAGTTTATCTTGATCTTTAGGTGTGTTAGGTGGTAAACCATGATGTTCTAATGATTTTTCTCTTGCGTTCATCCAAAAAACACTTATTACCATACCAATTCCTGCTGTTAAGAATCCCCATCCCCAATCTACGTTTTCTCCTAGTCCACCAGCAATAAAAGTCCCTAATATCGCTCCTAAATTTATTCCTAAATAAAAGATATTAAAAGCTGAATCTTTCATAGGGTCGTTATCATCATAGAATTCCCCTACCATAGTTGAAATATTTGGCTTAAAGAAACCATTCCCAAGAATCAAAACTCCTAGTCCAAAATGTGAGACAAAAGCTCTAAATTCCGGATCCCAACCATGCATAAAAGCTCCGGTAGCTAAAACAAATTGGCCAATTGCCATTACCAAGCCACCAATATAAACTGTTTTACGTTGCCCTAATAACTTATCAGAAACCCAACCTCCTAAAATTGGTGTTAGATAAACTAAACCCGTAAATATTGCGTATATCTCTAATGCAGCTTGCCGATCTAATCCAAAACCCCCATTTACAACAGTTGCTGTTAAATATAAAACCAACAAGGAACGCATCCCGTAGTACGAAAATCTTTCCCACATTTCTGTTGCAAAAAGTGTATAAAGCCCTTTTGGGTGACTTTTTCTAAAAGTAGTTTCTTCCATAATAGTAAGGTTTTTTATAGTTGAGTTAAAATTAAATTAATTTTTTAGTTGTTGAATGTTTTTTTCTTGTTTTATATCAAATGAACTGTCGATAAAAGTAGTCATTTTTTTATAAAGGTGTAATCGTGTATTTTTTCCTTTGTAAATTCCATGCGCTCGATCAGGATAAACCATAAATTCAAACTGTTTATTTGCTTCAACCAAAGCGTTAATCATTCTGGCAGAATTTTGATAATGTACATTATCATCGCCTGAACCGTGAACCAATAAATAATCACCTTTTAGTAAATGAGCATAATTTAAAGGTGAATTTTGATCATAACCACTAGCATTTTCCTGAGGAGTTTGCATATATCGTTCAGTATAAACGGAATCGTAAAAACGCCATGAAGTAACCGGTGCAACCGCGATAGCCATTGAAAAGACATCAGCACCTTTGGTTATTGCTAAAGTTGACATATATCCACCATAACTCCAACCCCAAATACCAATTCGTTTTTCATCGATGTATTTGAATTTCCCCAATTCTTTTGCAGCTTCGATCTGATCTTCAATTTCATATTTTCCAAGTTCTTTATAGGTAACTTTTTTAAAATCACGACCTTTAAAGCCAGTTCCCCTTCCATCAACACAGGCAATGATTATACCTTTTTGAGCTAACATCATATACCAATAATCATTTTTGCCATACCAACTGTTTCTTACACTTTGTGAACCCGGCCCGGAATATTGATTCATAAAAAGAGGATATTTTTTGTTTGGATCAAAACTAGGAGGTTTGATCATCCACATATTAAATTCTCCATTTATGGTTTTAATTGTAGAAAACTCTTTTTTTGATATATTGTAATTTGTGAGTTTTTCGGCTAAATTGAGATTATTTTTAATTTCTTTTATCTCTTTACCGGAAATGGCATCGTTTAATGTATAGACTGTGGGTGTATTTGAATTTGAAAAAGTATTGATATAATAATGATAACTATTGCTAAAAGCTGCTCGATTTGTTCCAATTTTATCACTGAGTTTTTTCTTGTTTTTACCATTAATTTCTATAGAATAAATGCTTCGATTAATTGAACCTTCTTCAGTAGATTGGTAAAAAACATTATTGGTTTTTTCATCAAAACCGTAATAGGAGGTAACTTCCCAGTTTCCTTTGGTTACTTGCGTTTTTAACTTACCACTCTTGTCATAATGATAAACATGATTGAATCCGTCTTTTTCACTTGTCCATATAAAACTATTATCTTTTAAAAAAGTAAGATTATTTGTTATATCAATAAAGGCAGCATCTTTTTCGTTTAAGATCAAATGATTTTTAAATGTTTTTCCATTTACAGAAATTAAATTTAAATTATTCTGATGACGATTTAAAGTGGTAATAGCTAGAGTATTGCGCTCTTTTGTCCATTGAATTCTTGGAATATAATACTGTTTTAGATTTCCTAAATTTACTAGATTACTTTTTTGAGTGTTTAAATTGTAAATATGCAAGCTGATTTCAGAGTTATTTTCACCTGCTTTTGGATATTTAAAAACTTGTTGATCCGGATATAATTCTTTTCCGTAAATATCCATTTTATATTCTGGTACTTTACTTTCATCAAATCTAATGAATGCAATTTTATCTGAATCACCATTCCAGTCAAATGCTCTTACAAAAGAAAACTCTTCTTCGTAAACCCAATCGGTTATCCCGTTTATAATTTTGTTGATCTCTCCGTCAAATGTAATTTGTGTAGTTTTTGATGTTGTCAGATCTTTAACATACATATTATTTTGATAAGCAAAAGCAACTTTTCCCCCATCAGGAGAAAAAGTAGGTTCCTGAATTTTAAATTCTGCTATTAGATCAAGTTTTTTACCGGCAATATCATAAACATAATAATCACCAATTTTTGAATGACGGAAAATTCTTTCAGTATCTTTTCCAATAATGATCTTAGTTTCATCTTCATTAAAGCTGTAATCTTCAAATGAATTTATTCCTATAAGATCAGTACTTGCCAATATTGTTTCGGTTTTTTGTAGAGAACTATAACTGTATTTATCTAGCGTTACTCCACTTTGACTGTAATTTAAAATAGTGTAAAAATCACCGTTTTTCATAGCGTGAAAACTCTCTAAACCGTCTGTTCTAAAAGTTCCTTTAACCCAAAGATCTTCTATGGTAATATTTTGTTTTTGAGCATAAATTGTAGCAGAAAAAATAAGAAAAAGAATTGTAAATTTTTTCATTTGTAAATCATTTTATTTTTAACTTTCAAGTTTACGCAAAATATCTCAAATCGCTTAATTTTCAAGTTTAAATTTCAATTTTTTATACTTGATTATCTTTATATTTGAAAAAAAATCTAAATAGCCATGTCAAAAATTATATCGGGATTTTCAAAACTTTCTAAAGAAGAAAAAATTAAATGGCTAGCTAAAAATTATTTTTCTGATATTGAAGATGGGATAACGACTTTAAATCAATATTTAAATTCTGATAAAAAATTACAGCAATTACATGATGAATTCATTGAGAATACAATTTCTAATTTTTATGTTCCATATGCTGTAGCACCAAATTTTATAATCAACGGAAAACCGTATGCTATCCCTATGGCTATTGAAGAAAGCTCGGTTGTAGCTGCTGCATCTCTTGTAGCTAAATTTTGGAGTGAACGAGGAGGATTTCACGCAAAAGTAATTTCGACAATTAAAGTTGGTCAGGTACACTTTATGTACGAAGGCTCTTTTGATAAATTACAAATGTATTTTAATAAAATCAAATCACAGTTGTTTGATGCTACCGAATTGATTACTAAAAATATGCAAAAAAGAGGTGGAGGTATCATCAATATTGAACTTCGTGATAAAACTTCCGACCTAGATAGTTATTACCAATTACATGTTACATTTGAAACAGCAGATAGCATGGGTGCTAATTTTATCAATTCTTGTTTAGAAGCAATTGCTCATACTTTTAACAATGAAGAGGTTAATATTGTTATGAGTATTTTATCTAATTATGTACCTGAATGTTTGGTTAGAGCCGAAGTAAGCTGTAAGATTGAGGATTTTTTTAATGAAAAGCCTGATTATTATGCAGAAAAGTTTGTTCAAGCTGTTCAAATTGCCAATGTATCTCCTTATAGAGCAGTTACCCATAATAAAGGAATAATGAATGGTATTGATGCTGTAGTTTTGGCAACTGGAAATGATTTTAGAGCTGTTGCTGCAGGGGCTCATGCTTATGCTTCTAAAAGTGGTAAATATAAAAGTTTGACAAATGCAAAAATTGAAAATGGAAATTTTTACTTTTGGATTGAAATACCTTTATCCTTAGGTACTGTTGGAGGTTTGACCAAATTACATCCTTTGGCAAAATTGTCCTTAGAAATATTACAAGACCCATCTGCTAAAGAATTAATGCAAATTGTTGC
>JAUWUU010000148.1 GCA_030617765.1 Flavobacteriia bacterium
TGCTTTAGCTCATGTAAGAGGAAGTGAATATTTAGGAAGACAATGGTATGAAGATGGTAAATTATTCAATAAGAAAAATACGTTTACAGATTTTATTGATTGTGGTAAACATTTAATAGAAAATAATTATACTTCAGCTCAGCATCAATATGCCATGGGAGGATCAGCTGGCGGTTTGTTGATGGGAGCTATTGTAAATATGAATCCAGAATTATTTAACGGAGTAGTAGCCGCAGTACCTTTTGTTGATGTGATGACAACCATGTTAGATGAGACGATTCCTTTAACGACTTCTGAGTATGATGAATGGGGTAATCCTAATGAAAAGAAGTATTATGATTATATGTTATCTTATTCTCCTTATGATAATGTTGAAAAGAAAGAACATACTAATATATTGGTAACTACTGGTTTACATGATTCTCAAGTGCAATACTACGAACCTGCCAAATGGGTTGCAAAATTAAGAACCAACAAAACAGGTGATAATATTTTGTTTTTGCATACAAATATGGATGCTGGTCATGGTGGCGCTTCCGGGAGATTTAATTCCTTAAGGGAAACAGCAATAGATTATTCATTTATGTTAGATCTGGAAGGTATTAAAGAGTGATTTTTTAATAAAAAAGAAAAAATCATATTTTTAAATAATGGCCCTTAATGCAAAAAAACATCAATAATATTTGGATCAAAGCAGCCGTAATGGCAAGCTTTTGGGCTTCTTTTGAAATTATTGTAGGGAGCTTTTTCCATAATATGAGAATTCCGTTTTCAGGTACAATATTGGCTTCAATGGGTGTAGCCATTATGGTATCATTTCAGTATATGTGGAAACAAAATGGTTTAATCTGGCGTGCAGGTTTAATAACAGCATTGTTAAAAGCAGTATCTCCAAGCGGAATTATTATTGGACCTATGGTTGGAATATTTACCGAGGCTCTTTTTGTTGAATTCTTTACTTTTTTAATGGGCAGAAATTTAATCTCTTACGTAGTTGCAGGAGGTTTAGCAGTATTAAGCGCATTACTCCACAAGGTTGTAATGATGTTAATTATTTACGGCTGGGATCTGGTTAAGGTTTTGGATAGTTTCTATCAATTTCTTGTTAAGAAAGCAGGTGTTGAGAATTTATCTGCCTTTTGGCTTATAATTTTGGTCTCATCAATTTATTTTGTAGCTGGAGCAATAGGAGGAACCATTGGATATTTTGTAGCGAAAAAGGCATTAAAAATCCAAAGTAATGAAAAAATAAGTATAGAATTTAATCACAAAAAAGTGATTAAGAATGAAAATGAAAAATATTCTCTCTTCTTTTTAACATTACATCTTGTGTTGCTGATAACCGGAATTTTTGTAATAAATTATTCACCTCTTTGGTTGAGCACACTTGTTTCTTTAACATATATCTTTTTTGTTGTAAAGTATTATGATAGCGCTGTTTTTCATTTGCGAAAGAAAAAATTTTGGTTACAATTGTTGGCCATAACCTTTATTTCTTCACTATTTTGGAATAAGTTTACTTCAGGTGACATTTTTAGCGTTGAGGGAATGATCGTAGGCTATAAAATTACACTTCGTGCAGCTATGATGATCGTTGGTTTTTCTGCTTTAAGCGTGGAGCTGAAAAACCCATTTGTAAAGAACCTGCTTTACAATAAAGGACTTAGAAATTTATATTGGGCAATGGAGCTGTCTTTTTCCAGTTTACCTTCGGTTATGAAAATTGCAAATCCCGAAAAAAGTATAATGTCTCCTTTTGAGTTTTTTCCGTTAATGTTGAATCAGGCAGATAAATTACTTTCTACTTTCGAAGATCAGATCAATAGTAATGTGATTGTTATAACCGGAGATACTCAAAGTGGAAAAACCAATTTTCTTAGAAAAATACAAGAATCACTTGTGGAAAAATCTTTGGGGCAAGTAGGTTTTATTGCAGAGTCTATTTATGAAGATGAACAAATAAAAGGTCATATTCTTAAAGATCTGAGTACAAATCAAAGTTTTAGAATTTCTTATCGCGATTATAAGAATAACGCTCAAAATGTAGGGAGGTTCTATCTTTTAAACGAAGGTTTAGAATTTGGGAAACAAATTTTACAAAGAATCATTCATTCTAAAAGAAAGGATGTGCTTATCGTTGATGAAGTTGGACGTCTAGAACTAGATGGAAAAGGTTGGGCATCAGAAGTAAAGGAGCTGCTAAAAAATAAATCCAGACCAATAATACTCATTGTGAGGGGGAAATATTTAGATGAGTTTGTAGAAAAGTTTCAGGTAAATTCTCCTTACATTTTTTATCCTGAACGAGACAAGGTTAAAGATGCTGTAAATGCAGTAGTAAATAATGCAAATAAACAAAATGAGTATGGTAATTTTTAGATAAATTGATCATATAGATCTTCAAAAATATGGAGAAAATAAGGTTCAAAGTTTTACTATTAACCTGAGTTCGATTATTAATAAATCCACAGAAGCCTTATGAATAGTGAGATTTGAATAATCAAAACGAAAAACTAACGGTTTAATTTAATGCTTTTATTGTTTAAATATTGCTGTTCAGATGGCTTTCCGAAGAATTCTTAGCGTTTTCCTTATATTTCGTTGTGACTTTTCAAACTAAGGATAGTCCCTCAAAGCCACGCCTAATCTAAGAAAAACGCTAAGAACTGTGAATAATAGGAATAATCGAACTCAGGTTATTACTTTAAAGACAAATCCTTTTTTGGTAAAATAATCTAAGGCTTTTGGTAAAACATATTGTAATTTATCAAAAGCTTTTTTACTGTCGTGAAATACAATGATACTTCCTTTTTGTGTGTTTTGGGTCACATTTTCCAAACATTGTTCTTTGCTTAATTTTTGATCAAAATCGCCACTTAAAATATCCCACAAAACAATTTTATAATTATTTTTTAATAAATGCCTGGCTTGTTTGATCTTAATTTTCCCGTAAGGAGGACGAAACAAACCGCTTGAATTCTCTAAAAGAAGCTCAGTTTTTTTAATATTTTCAAGATAATCTGCAGTTTTTATTTTCCATCCATTTAGATGATTAAAAGTATGGTTGCCAACATTATGACCATTATCAAGGATCTTTTTATAGGTATCAGGATATCTTAAAATATTTTCTCCAACACAAAAAAATGTAGCTTTGGCTTTAAAATTTGCAAGCGTTTTTAAAACCCAGGGAGTAATTTCAGGATGTGGTCCATCATCAAATGTCAGGTATAAAGTATTATCCCCATTGTTTAGATCCCAAATATAATTAGGAAAAAGTTCTTTTATTAGTTTTGGCGTTTTTGTTAAGTAGGGTTTCATTCTTTTAAGTAAAAAGTAAAAAGTAAAAAGTAAAAAGTAAATATTTTTAAACTTTTTACTTAAAACTCCAAACCTAATTTATTCTTGTAACACATCTTCTAATAGCGTTACCGAAGTCAAAAATTCATCCTTTAATTTTTCAGTATAATCTTCGGTATCGTATTCCTGTACAGTTGCAATAACATAACGGTACAGATCTAGAGTTCCTTCAAGATCACTAAAATTTTGGGTTAATTCAAGTGAACTCACACTACTATAATAAGAGATATTCTCCTGAAAATTATTAACCAAATAATCAACAATAACTCTTGCTTTTTCAGGTTTATCAATTTTGTAATAAGATTCAATATATCCAATGATCAATCGATAATAGCCATATCGTTCAATAGGCATTTTATCAACTGAAAGGTCGAGAATTTCTTCAGCTTTAGCAAAATCACCTTCTTTAATAAGCTCATCTGCTAACCTTCCTAAACTATTTCTAAACGAGATGCCATTCTTTCTTGTTTCAGGATCAATATAAATATTTTCATTTGAATTCTTCCAGGTCCATTCTTTTACATGTTTGTACATAGACTCAGTGTTAATTCTACCCATATCCATAAAGTTAGAATTTTTAATGGGTGTTTTAATGGGTACAAATTTATAGGCCAAACCATCTAATTGTAAATAATCTTTTAGCCAAATATATTCTTCAGCAGCTTGAGCACCTCCTGTAAAATAAATTGGTCTTTTCCAGTCATTATTTGCCAAGATATCCAACATCAAAATTCGGTTTTTTGTCAAGGCGGCTTCACTCACGGTGATATCAATATAGGGTACAATTGAATCTGCATCTTTTTGATCAACAATACCATTTTTCAGTACAGCTTCTTTGTCAACTGTTAAACGAATTTTATTGGTTGGGTAAACTTTTTCAGGATGACCATTCTCTTCAAAATCAATAAAAGTTCTGCTATCTTTACTAGCGATCCATCTCATAAAGAATTTAATATCAACGATTGAATCTTTAAACTGAGGGAAAGGATAAGGATAGTGATAAGCCACATCTAAGGAGCCTTCTTTATAATCATCATGTGTTAGTTGTGATGGTATTGGGTCAGCCAAATAAGTTTTTCTTTTTTGTTGATCTATATACCAGTCTTTTGCAAATAAGCTGGTATTGATCAATTTTATATCGGTTCTGTAATCTTCAACTTCTTGCATATACCAAAGCGGAAAAGTATCATTATCACCATTTGTAAAAAGAATAGAGTTGGGAGCACAGCTCATAAGCATATTATATGAATAATCCCAGGCAACATAGTTCCCTGCCCTGGAATGACTCTCATAATTCCTGGCCAGCATTAAACCCGGAACGATTAGAAGCGCAACTCCGCCTAGTTTAACAGCCATGTCTGAATTGAGTATCTTCTTGTCTCTCAATTCCCTTAAAAGTTCAGCAGCACCTATACCTATCCAAATGGCAAAAGCGAAAAATGACCCCACATAGGAATAATCCCATTCCCGTGGTTGTGGATCGGGTTGATTGAGG
>JAUWUU010000140.1 GCA_030617765.1 Flavobacteriia bacterium
CCAAGATCATTGTGTTGCGCCATTTTATAATTATTTAAAAAAAATCTTTGCTTTTTTATCTGTAACCTTTAGATCAATATAACTACCAAAAATTAAAGCACGATTATCATCAATATGGCCTGCAGGAAATCCATAAACAACAGGAAAATCATAATTGGCTACAACTCTATTTACTATTTCTTCTAATGACTCTCCAAAACCAGTGCCTTCATTTTTCTTTAATCTAAAATCTCCAACGATCAACCCATTACATTTTTCAAAGTATCCAGCTCTTTCCAAACTGATCATCATTCTATCAATATGATATAAAGCCTCTCCAACATCTTCAATAAATAATATTTTTCCATCCATATTTAAATCCGTATCCGAATTCAACATACTGTAAACTATAGATAAATTTCCACCTACCAATTGCCCTGTACTTTCTCCAACACGATTGTGTCTATTGGCATCGAGCTTATAGGAAATTTTTTTGCCAAATAAGGCTTTACGCAAAGTAATGATCGACTCTTTTTGTACAGAATCTTCCAAATCTATGGTTAATGGCATTTGTCCGTGAATAGATTCGTAACCCAGGCTATTTAATTTATTGTGAAAAACAGTAATATCTGAATAACCAATGATCCATTTTGGATTTTCATAAAACTTTGTAAAATCAAGTTTATCCACAATTCTAACAGCACCATAACCACCCCGGGCACTCCAAATTGCTTTAATACTAGGATCATCCAAAGCTTTTTGCAGATCTTCTGTTCGTTGTTCATCAGTACCGGCAAAAGTATTTTCTTGCGTAAATAAATGATTCCCTAAAAAAACTACCAAGCCCCAATGATTTGCCAATTTAACGCCCGCATCAACTGAACTTTTATCTTTTATTCTACCGGCTGGCGCTAAAATCATTATGGTATCTCCCTTTTTAAGATAAGGAGGTTTAACCAGTCCTCTTTCAATAGAAGCAGCCATTCCTTCTTTATTTTGCCCAAAAGTATTCCATGAAAATGTAAAGAATAAAAGAATAATAATAACCGTTATTTTATCAAATTTATTTATAGTCATAATCAATAATTTTTCTCGTAAAAGTAACTTTTTTTTTTATTTTAATATTCAAATGCGATATTTATTGATTTGCTTACTTTTGTGTTCTTAAATCATACCCATGCAAAATAAAGAAACAGCAATGACTTTAGCAGATAGAATAACAATAACGGCAGCTTTGCCATATACAAACGGACCGGTTCATATTGGACATTTAGCCGGAGTTTATGTGCCTGCCGATATTTATGCGCGATATTTACGCTTAAATAAGAAAGATGTTGCTTTTGTTTGTGGCTCTGATGAACATGGAGTCCCGATTACTTTAAAAGCTAAAAAAGAGGGTATCACTCCGCAAGAAGTTGTTGATAAATACCATGCTATTATTAAAAGATCTTTTGAAGATTTTGGAATCAGTTTTGATAATTATTCCAGAACTTCAGCAAAAATTCACCATAAAACAGCTTCAGATTTTTTTAAAAAATTATATGAAGATGGTAAATTTATTGAGGAAACTTCAGAACAATTATACGATGCAGAAGCTAAACAATTTTTAGCAGATAGATTTGTAATTGGAATCTGCCCAAAATGTGGTAACGAAGAAAGTTATGGTGATCAATGTGAAAAATGTGGTACAAGTCATAATGCCACAGATCTAATCAATCCTAAATCTGCCATTACCGGAAATGTACCATCATTGAAAGAAACCAAGCACTGGTATTTACCATTAAATGAATATCAAGAATGGTTAAAAGAGTGGATCTTGGTTGGACATAAAAACGATTGGAAAGCCAATGTTTTGGGACAAGTCAAGTCATGGACAGATGATGGACTAAAACCAAGAGCAGTAACACGTGATTTGGACTGGGGAATTCCGGTTCCGTTAGAAGGTGCTGAAGGAAAAGTTTTATATGTTTGGTTTGATGCGCCTATTGGATATATTTCTTCTACAAAAGAGTGGGCAGAACGTGTTGGTAAAGATTGGGAACCTTATTGGAAAGATAAAAACACTAAAATGGTACATTTTATCGGTAAAGACAATATCGTATTTCATTGTATCATTTTCCCTGCTATGCTAAAAGCTGAAGGATCTTATATTTTACCTGAAAATGTTCCGGCTAATGAGTTTTTAAATCTGGAAGGTGATAAAATATCTACTTCAAAGAATTGGGCAGTTTGGTTGCATGAATATTTGGAAGAATTTAAAGATAAACAAGATATTTTACGCTATGTTTTGACTGCAAATGCACCTGAAACAAAAGACAATGATTTTACCTGGAAAGATTTTCAGGCAAGAAATAACAATGAATTGGTAGCGATTTTTGGGAATTTTATCAATCGTGTGCTTGTTTTGACCAATAAATATTATGAAGGTATTGTTCCTAAACCAAATGAATTTACTGAGGTTGACATACAAACTTTAGCTAAATTAAATGAATATCCACAAATCATCTCCAGTTCAATTGAAAGATATCGTTTTAGAGAAGCATTATCAGAACTGATGAATTTAGCACGTTTGGGAAATAAATATCTGGCAGATGAAGAGCCGTGGAAACAAATTAAAACCAATCCTGAAAGAGTAAAAACCATCATGTATGTTGCTTTACAAATTGCAGCTGGTTTATCCGCTTTAAGCGAACCATTTTTACCTTTTACAAGTCAAAAATTAAAATTAATGCTTTGTCATTCCGCACTTGATGCAGAATCTCTTACTTGGGAGAATATTTCAACTCATGAAACTCTACTACCTGCAAACCATAAAATTGGCAAAGCCGAATTACTTTTTTCTAAAATTGAAGATGATGAAATTCAAAAGCAAATCGATAAATTAGAAGCTACAAAAATTGAAAATATAGAACAAGTTTTAGAACCACAAAAAGAAACTATTTCATTTGATGATTTTACCAAATTAGACATAAGAATTGGTACAATTATCGAAGCAGAAAAAATTCCAAAAACAAAGAAGTTATTAAAACTAAAAGTAGATGTTGGTATTGATACCCGTACTATTGTAAGCGGAATTGCAGAAAGTTTTAAACCCGAAGAAATTATCGGACAAAGAGTATCAGTATTGGTAAATCTTGCTCCACGAAAATTACGGGGTGTTGAAAGTGAAGGAATGATTTTAATGAGTGAAACTAATGATGGAAAACTCACTTTTATTGAACCTGAAAAAGATTCAGTTAAAAATGGGGAGCAGGTTAGTTAAAAACTTTAATATTGGATTTTAAATAACTATTTTTCAGGAGGTAACTATTTTGAATTTTCAAAATAGTTACCTCCTGAATTTCTAAAATAGAATTATGCAACTAATCAACTTTATTCAATCCAAAACAAATCTTCCTGAAAAAGGAATTTTAAATACTATTCAACTAATTAATGAAGATTGTACAATTCCGTTTATTTCTCGTTACAGAAAAGAAAGAACAGGAAATTTAGATGAGGTACAAATTGGCGATATTGTCAAATTTAAAGAGCTATTTGATGAGTTGGGAAAACGAAAAAAATCAATTTTAAAATCACTTGAGGAACAAGATGTTTTAACTGACGAATTAAAATTAAAGATTACTGCCACAACTAATCTTATTGCTTTAGAAGATCTTTATTTACCGTTTAAGAAAAAGCGAAAAACCAAAGCTGAAACTGCCAGAAAAAATGGTTTAGAATCTTTGGCAAAGATCATTATGAGTCAGCGTGCTGAAAATATTGAATATATCGCATCAAAATATATCAATAATGAAGTTAAAACTGTTGAAAATGCTTTAGAAGGAGCACGATATATTATTGCAGAATGGATCAACGAACGAGCAGATATTCGAAATCAAATTCGATGGCAGTTAGAAAAATATGCAACGATAAACACCAAAGTCATAAAAGCAAAAGCCGAAGAGGATAAGGCTCAAAAATACAGTGATTATTTTGATTGGTCTGAAAGTTTAAATCGTTGTCCGTCTCACAGACTTTTGGCTATCTTACGTGCAGAAAACCAAGGATTTATTCATATAAAAATTGTAATTGATAAAGAAAAAGCCATATTAAAAATTGAAGAAAGAATTATTCGGTCTAACAATGCTTGTGCTGTACAAATAAAATTGGCAATTCATGATGCTTATAAACGGTTGTTATTTCCTTCTTTATCAAATGAAAGTTTACAAATTGCCAAAGAAAAAGCTGATGATAGTGCCATTCTGGTTTTTGCTAAAAATTTAAACCAACTGTTATTAGGAGCTCCTTTGGGCGAAAAAAATATTTTAGCTATCGACCCTGGGTTTCGAACCGGTTGTAAAGTGGTTTGCTTAAATACTCAAGGTGATTTAGAATACAACCAAACTATTTATCCTCATCAGCCAAAAAATGATCGTATTGGAGCAATAAGAAAAATAAATAGTTTAGTTGATGCCTATAAAATTGATGCAATTGCCATTGGAAACGGAACTGCTTCCCGTGAAACGGAAAGCATAATTCGAAAAATCCGTTTTAACAAAGATGTGGAGGTTTATGTGGTAAGTGAAGCGGGAGCTTCGATATATTCAGCTTCAAAAATTGCCCGTGAAGAATTTCCTAATTATGATGTTACTGTTAGGGGTGCTGTTTCAATAGGTAGGCGCTTGGCGGATCCTTTAGCAGAATTGGTAAAAATAGATCCGAAATCAATTGGTGTCGGACAATACCAATATGATGTTGATCAAAACAAACTCAAAAACACTTTAGATAAAGTAGTGGAGACTTGTGTAAATACAATTGGCGTAAATATCAATACCACAAGTAAACCCTTGCTGAGTTATGTTTCTGGTATTGGATCAAAATTAGCGGAAAATATTGTACAATATAGAAATGAAAACGGACCTTTTGAAAGTAGAGAAGCTATTAAAGATGTTTCTCGATTGGGAGGAAAAGCTTTCGAACAAAGTGCGGGTTTTTTAAGAATTAAAAATGCTAATAACCCTTTGGATGATTCGGCTGTACATCCTGAAAGCTATGCTGTTGTTGGTAAAATGGCCAAAGACCTAAAATTAAATATTGCGGATCTTATCGGAAATAAAGACCTTTTACAAAAAATAGAATTACAAAATTACAGCTCTAAAAACGTTGGATTATTAACCTTAGAAGATATTTTAAAAGAACTTGAAAAACCCGGTTTAGATCCTCGTGAAAAAGCAAAGATCTTTACTTTTAATCAAAATATAAAAACGATCAATGATCTAAGGGAAGGACAATTATTGCCCGGAATTATTAACAATATTACCAATTTTGGCTGTTTTGTGGACATTGGGATCAAAGAAAGTGGTTTGGTTCATGTTTCTAATCTATCTGATAAATTTATTAGTGATGTTAATGAAGTTGTGAAATTACACCAGCAAGTAATCGTAAAAGTTTTAAGCGTG
>JAUWUU010000011.1 GCA_030617765.1 Flavobacteriia bacterium
CCTCGATGTCGGCTCGTCACATCCTGGGGCTGGAGAAGGTCCCAAGGGTTGGGCTGTTCGCCCATTAAAGTGGCACGCGAGCTGGGTTCAGAACGTCGTGAGACAGTTCGGTCTCTATCTGCTGTGGGCGTTAGAAATTTGAGTGGATCTGATTCTAGTACGAGAGGACCGAATTGGACTAACCTCTAGTGTACCAGTTGTCACGCCAGTGGCATTGCTGGGTAGCTACGTTAGGAAGGGATAAGCGCTGAAAGCATATAAGCGCGAAACCCACCACAAGATGAGATTTCTTTAAAGGGTCGTGGGAGACTACCACGTTGATAGGCTACAGGTGTAAAGGCAGTAATGTCATAGCCGAGTAGTACTAATAACCCATAGGCTTATGTATAGCCCCCTCTAACTCTTTCCTTTTTGGGGAGAACAATGAGGGGGTGTTAAACTCTTTTTTACAGATTATTTTTATTATTATTTTAGTGTGTCAACCTTATAAAGTTGGCAGTATAAGAGTCATGGTAAGCAGTTAAGAGCTGTAAATTGTAACTTAAAAACTGCAGACTGAAAAGTTTAAGGTGATTATAGCGATAGGTCTCACCTCTTCCCATACCGAACAGAGAAGTTAAACCTATCAGCGCCGATGGTACTGCCACTAGGTGGGAGAGTAGGTCGTTGCCTTTCTTATAAACCTTCAACATTTATTTGTTGAAGGTTTTTTTATGAAAAAAACTGAAAGAACCCCAACTTTTATTGCTCTCGAAATCACAGAAATAGTGTATAAATTTATGGGTATGACTATTCCGGAAAAACAGGTTGTTACCTTTCTCTTTTTTTATCTGAAATCTATCTAGTTTCTTAATTGATTCAGTATTTTTTTAGTAAATATTTTAATCTGCTAAAGTATTAGTAGCATTAGGTTATAAAACAAATTTCCTTTTTCTTTGTGTACTGTATGCGTAATATATTCACATATATATTAATATTTATTACTTATTTTGCTCAGTCACAAGTAGGGGGTGAACGTATTTATAATTTTTTAAATATACCAACTTCTGCTCGTCAAGCTGCTATAGGTGGTGAAATTTATTCTTTGAATGATGATGTAAATCAACCATTGTGGAACCCGGCATCGATAAATCGTTTTATTGATAATCATGCAGCCGTGAATTATATCAATTATTTAGGTGATATCAATATGGGATCTGTAACGTTTGCACATATGATAAATAGACATTTTGGCACATTACACGCTGGTATTCAATATATTAATTATGGGGAGTTTATTGGAGCTGATGATGAAGGAAATGAAACAAATAATTTTAAAGCCGGAGATCTGGCTTTTTCTCTCGGATATGGATATCAAATACCGTGGACAAATATATATTTAGGCAGCAATTTAAAATTATTAAGCTCAAATATTGAAAATTACACTTCTTATGGTGCAGCTTTTGATTTTGGCATCAATTATTATAATGATTATCGCCCTTATACTTTTACTGCTGTAATTAGAAATATTGGTTATCAAATTTCACCTTACGATGAAGTACGCGAAAAATTACCACTTGAAATTGCCATTGGAGCATCATATCAACTGGAAGATGTTCCTCTAAAATGGCATATTACGATTAATAATTTACAGCAGTGGAATATTGCAAAACCAAATCCATCTAATAGTCAGACTGATCTTGACGGAATTACTACAAATGAAGATATCAATTTCTTTGAAAATACTATTCGACACATAGTAATTGGGGGCGAATTTTTTCCAGACAAAAAATTTAATCTTAGATTTGGTTATAATTTCAGACGCGCCGCCGAATTAAAGTTGACAGAGAGCAGAACTTTTGCCGGAATTTCTGCTGGTTTTGGACTTAAAATGGGACGATTAAAGTTTGATTATGCTTTTACCAAATATCATCCGGTAAGTAATACTAGTACATTTACTTTATATTTTGATTTAACCAAAAGAGGATTTTAATATGGATAAAAGAATAACCATAGCAATTGATGGGTTTTCATCTACCGGAAAAAGTACTGTTGCTAAACATTTAGCTAAAAAATTAGGGTATGTGTATGTTGATACGGGAGCAATGTACCGGGCTGTTACTCTTTTTGCTATGCAGAAAGGGTATATTTCAAAGGATTTTTTTGATAGGAAAAAAATGCTTTCAGATTTGAATAATATTGATCTAAATTTTGTTTTCAATCAGGATAATGGTTTTGCTGAAATGTATTTGAACGGTGTAAATATTGAAAAAGAGATTAGGACTATAGAAGTTTCAAATTTTGTAAGTAAGATTGCTACAGTTTCTGAAATTCGTAAAAAGTTGGTTGAACAACAACAGATCATGGGTAAAAATAAAGGAGTTGTGATGGATGGAAGGGATATAGGAACTGTTGTCTTTCCCGATGCAGAATTGAAGATCTTTATGACTGCAAGTTCAGATAAAAGAGCGCGCCGTAGGTATAATGAAATGATAAATAAGGGAGATAAAGTTTTGTATGAAACAGTTTTAAAAAATGTTAATGATAGAGATAGAATAGATACAACGCGTAAAGATTCACCTTTGGTAAAAGCAAATGATGCTGTTGAATTAGATAACAGTGATCTAACTGTTGAAGAAACCTTTGATAAAGCATATAAACTAGTGTTAGAAGAATTAGTCAATAACTAGAAATTATAGAATTTTATTTTAATCAGGGTTTTACTTTTTATTAAAATCCTGGTTTTTTTTATCAGATATTTTAGTAATTAATAACTGAAAAAATCGCAAAAGCCATTTTTAAATAAACTTATTATAATATTTTCAACCTGATTAAACTTAAAAATCAATATAAATCAAATGCATTTTGCAACATTACACTTTTTTTATCGTATCTAAAATAGAAGCACATTTAAATGAGTGAAATAATAAATTTACAATCAGATCTAATAGTAAAATGTAAGCTGAATAATCCTAAAGCTCAAATGCAGTTGTATGATTTGTATTGTACTGCAATGTATAATACTGCTTATAATTTTGTTAAGAGAGAGGCAGAGGCTCAGGATATTATGCAAGAATCATTTATAAAAGCATTTAAAAATATCAATTCATATAATGGTGAAGCAAGCTTTGGATCATGGCTTAAAAGAATTGTAATCAATAATAGTTTGGATTTGTTAAAAAAGAGAAAAATTGAACTAGTATCAATTGATGATAATAAGGTATTTGTTGCTGAAGATGATAATTGGGAAGTTGAAGATAAAATTCCATTAAAATTCATATATGAATGCATTGATAAGTTGCCATTAAAATATAAGAATGTAGTTAAATTGTATTTACTGGAGGGCTATGATCATCAAGAAGTTTCAGAAATTTTACAGATTTCAGAAGTAGCATCAAGGTCACAATTGTTTAGAGGTAAAAATAAATTAAAAGAACTATTAAAATCAGAAATCATATGAAAGTTGATTTAAGAGAAAAGTTAAAAAAACAAAAAGTTATGAAAACATTGCCCAAAGATCATCGCAATCATTTTGAACAGCTTTTACAAAAAGAGTTACATCAAAACTCCAAAAAGAATTATACATTTTTACAAATAGCTGCAGCAGTATTAATTATTTTTAGTTTAGGAATTGCAGGAAATCAATTATTTAATCCTACTGATACACAAGATTTTGTGCAAACTGAAAGTGATTCAAAAAAGAATATTAAATCGATGGCAGACATTTCTCCTGATTTAAAAAAAGTTGAAGATTTTTATTTAACACGGATCAATTATCAAATTTCAAAAATTACAATAACCGATGAAAATAAAGAACTTTTAGAAGTGTACTTGGCAGAATTAAGTGATTTGAAACAAGAATATGACAACTTAAAAATGCAGCTAAATAATGAAGAAATAAGTGAAGCCGTAATAGATGGGTTGATTGAAAATTTACAATTGAGATTACAATTATTACGTCAGTTAAAAAAGAAATTGGAAATAATAGATAATATAAAATTACAGCAAAATGAAAACAATCAGGTATAATATTATTTGGATATTATTATTAAATACAAGTGTATTTTTTGGTCAAAAACAGGCAAAAACAATTAACGAAAGTTTTAGAGTAAATAATAATGTTTTGGTTGAAATTGATACGCGACACTCAGATGTTATCGTTGAAACCTGGAATAAGAATGTAGTTTCAATAAAAGGCTTATGGGAAGTGGAAGGAATGACTAAACAAGAAGCAACTAAATATTTTGAAGGTTGGGATTTTGAAGCTCTGGGAAATAAGGATAAAGTTGTGATTAATTCAAGATCATCTAGAAATTATTATTCTCATTATGATGTTTTTGATGATATGGATTTTGATTTTGACTTGGATTTTGATTTCGATTCGATTTCTCACATGGGTGAGCTATTTAATGGGAATTATTATTCTGAACTACCTTCAATACCAGCTATGTCTCCCATGCCGCCTATGCCACCCATGCCACCATTTTCAGAGCCAAACTTTGAGAATTTAAACGAAATTGATTTTGATTATGAAGCTTATCAAAATGATAAAGAAGCTTATATGAAAGAATTTAAAATACGTCAAGAAGCTTGGAAAAATGAATTTGAAGAGAAATACGAACCTCAAATGAAAGCATATAAAGAAAAGATTAAGCAATGGGAAAAAGAGATGGAACCTCAAATGAAAGCATATGAAAAAAAGATGAAACAATGGGAGAAAGAAGTTGAACCACAAATGAAAGCGTATGAAAAGAAGATGGAAGCTCGAGCTGAAAAAATAGAAAAGAAGATGAAAAAAATGGAATTTGAAATGCAAGAAAAATATGCTCAAAAAATAAAAGAAAAAGAAGCTAAAATGTCTAAATATAGTATAAAAAAGAGTTTAGTAATAAAAGTCCCAAAAGGTGCAACATTAAAGGTAGATGCCCATCACGGTAAAATAAAAATCCCTAATGGAATAAATGTTATTAATTAAATAAAAAATTAAGTTAAAATATCATAAAAAGCATCAAAAATTATTGATGCTTTTTTTTTGTGTATTATTTTATATTAAGTTGTTATCTTTGACATCTTAATAATTATCCTGTAAAAAAAATTAAAAATCAAATGCAAGAACTAAAGATCTATAACTCGTTAACAAACAAAAAAGAAGTGTTTATACCTTTGCAAGAAGGACATGTTGGCATGTATGTTTGTGGACCTACAGTTTACAGTAATGTCCATTTGGGTAATGTTAGAACTTTTATTTCCTTCGATCTTATTTATAGATACTTATTGCATTTAGGTTATAAAGTAAGGTATGTTAGAAATATAACTGATGCCGGTCATTTAACAGATGATAATGCTGAAGATAAGATATCAACCAAGGCTCGTTTGGAAAAGTTAGAGCCAATGGAAATTGTACAAAAGTACACTGTTGATTTTCATCAAATTTTACAAAAATTTAATTTATTATCTCCAAGTATTGAACCTACAGCTACCGGGCATATATTAGAACAAATTGAAACAATTAATACTATAATTGATAATGGATTGGCCTATGAAATTAATGGCTCCGTGTATTTTGATGTTTTAAAATACAACGAAAAAGAGAATTACGGAATTCTATCTAAAAGAAAAATTGAAGATGCCATAGAAAATACAAGAGTACTTGACGGTCAATCGGATAAAAAGAATCCACAGGATTTTTCTCTTTGGAAAAAAGCCGGACCAGAGCATATTCAACGCTGGAACTCACCCTGGAGTATAGGTTTTCCGGGTTGGCACTTGGAATGTACAGTAATGAGCACCAAATATTTGGGAGAACAATTTGATATTCATGGAGGAGGAATGGATTTGAAATTTCCACATCACGAATGTGAAATTGCTCAATCACAAGCTTGCAATCATGTTACTCCTGTTAAATACTGGATGCACGGAAATATGCTAACAATGAATGGTAAAAAAATGTCAAAATCTACAGGCAATAGCATTTTGCCAAATGAGATCTTTACCGGAGATAATGAGCATATAACTAAGGGCTTTAGTGCCAGTGTTGCACGTTTTTTTATGTTACAAGCACATTATAGAAGTATTTTAGATTTCTCCAATGATGCAATTTTAGCTTCTGAAAAAGGTTATAATCGTTTGATGGAAGCGATAGGTCTATTACCAAAATTAACAACATCAAATAATTCAACATTTGATGTTCAAGCATGGAAACAGAATTGTTATGATGCAATGAATGATGATTTTAACAGTCCGGTTTTAATCGCACATCTATTTGAAGCCGTAAAAGTTATCAATCTGATCAAAGATGGGAAAGAGAGTTTAACTAAAGTAGATATGAAAGGTTTTAATGATGCATTAAATGGTTTTATATTTGATATTTTAGGTTTAGAAAAAACAGAATCGGGAAATAATAATTCAAATCAATTATTTGGAGTTGTTGAAATGCTTATAGAAATGCGTAATCAGGCTAGAGCTGATAAAGATTGGACATTATCAGATAAGATTAGAGATGAATTATTGGCATTAGGAATTCAATTAAAAGATGGAAAGGAAGGAACAAGTTTTTCTGTAAATTAATAAAATATCTTAATTGAAAACTATTCGTAAAATATTAATATTTCCATTTATTGTTTTGGTTCGATTTTATCAAGTTGCTATATCACCTTATACACCTAACAGTTGTCGGTACTCACCAACTTGTTCACATTATACTATAGAAGCTTTGCAAAAACATGGATTATTCAATGGAGGGTGGCTTTCAATTAAAAGAATTACTAGTTGTAACCCATGGGGGGGAAGTGGTTATGACCCTGTTCCTGAAAAGAATTCAAAGGAAAAATTATAATTGCTTTGTACTTAATTAATCTTAATTGAATTATTTAACTTATAAAGATGAAATTCAATAATTTTATTTGGGAAACTCACGGTATCCATGCTGGTACAGAACAAGACCATGTAAAACATGGAATTGATAAACTAGATGATATTGTTGAAAAAGCAATTGCTGCAAATCATTCCAATGTAACTTTTATCATTCATTCACCCCGACTTACAAGTTATAGGTATAAAGCTGAGAAAGAAACAAATATTAAGTTTATACGTGGCAACCGCTCTTATTTAGATTATCCAAAACGTATAGAGACTCTTCGAATGAAATATGGGGGTAAGATCAATATAAAATATGGTGTAGAATTAGAATGGATGGGCTCTGATTTGGGTATGCAATGGAGCAGATCTAAGATTTTTCAAGCCGAAGAGGCTGATTTTGTTATTGGCTCTGTGCATTTTGCACCGGAAGGATTACCATACGATGGTTCAAAAGAAGAAGCATTAAAACTTTTGCAAAAAAGGGGAAGCTTAGAAGCTTATTGGGAATCGTATTTTGATGAAGTACTAGAAATGATCGAAAATTTTGGTGATATGATTCAAATTGTAGGTCATATAGATCTGCCAAAACTAAATGTTGAAGTACCTGAAGTTTTGCAAAATTTTGAAATGAGCTCACATCCTTTAGCTAATAAATTTAGGACTCTTTTAGAGATCATCGCTGAGCGTAATTTGGCTATTGATGTTAATATGGCAGGTAAAGTAAAAGGTTGTGGTGTTTATCCTTCACAGAATATCTTAAAGAGAGCTTTTGAGCTTAAAATTCCTGTTGCCTTAGGTACAGATTTGCATAATATTAATCATTACAGTTTAAATTTTAAAGAGAGTTTAAGATATATCAATGATGCTGGATATCAGCAATATGTGAGTTTTTCTAAATTAATACCTGAAAAAAGAACCATTTTTGATGATCATGAACTTAAAGTAAAATACACAATTTTAAATAAAGGTATTGAATTATTAAACCAACGATTTCATAATACAAATAGAAGGATCATACCAGAATTTTCATTTGGCGGCTCTTTTTCTGATTTTTTAGATGTTTATAAGAATTCTACCGGAATGGGAGGTTATAATGCTATTAGAATGCGAAAGAATGATAAATCTATTACGATTAGTAATGAAACACCTCAATTGGGAAAAGAAAAGGTTAAAGGCCTTTTTTCTCAACACAAAGATATTCCGGGAATTATGTCTTCAATTTTTAATACTTTGGCTTCTGAAGGGATAAATGTTGAAACTGCTCGTTTAAAATCAAATAATGATGGTACAGCTGAAGCTTTTATAACAGTTTCAAATGATAATGGTAATATTAAAAATGCTATAGATTTTATCAAAGGAACTGATAAAGATATTTTTACAAACCTTACTTTTGAAGAGAATGCTGAAATGCCAAATTATTATGATGAAGGTGTATATTTGTATGAAATGGATGGTGTTTCTTTAAATTTAGCTTTGCATCATAATATAATTTTGACCAAACATAACAATATGCCGGGTGTTTTATTAATTTTGTTGTCTGCATTGGCTTCTAAAAATATAAATATTATTGACCTGAGATTAGGTAAACGCAATAAATTTGGATATTCTGCATTGGCTGTTAGAGGTGATGTGAATGTGATAAATAGCTTGTTGACCAAATTAGGTGATCAATATTATGAAGCAAATTTAATTGAGTTTCATAGTTCGTAATTAGAATTTCTTAAATATATGAAAAACATTATTTTTTTTATTGCAGTATTATATTATTCTTTATCATTTTCTCAATCCGATGAAGTTGTTATCAAATCCTTGTATGACAATTCTTTAACAGATGGGAAAAGTTATGAATGGTTAGATTATTTATCAAATAAAATTGGTGGAAGATTATCAGGATCAGCCAATGCTGAAAAAGCTATAAACTGGACTAAAAGAGAATTAGAATCTTTAGGGTTGGATAAGGTTTGGTTACAGCCGGTAATGGTGCCAAAATGGGTAAGAGGAAACCCTGAAATATCCTATATTGAAATGGATAATAAAAAAACAGATGTTAATATTTGTGCCTTGGGAGGTTCTATAGCAACTCCTCAAAGTGGCATTAAAGCAAGTATTATTGAAGTCAGTGGTATTGAAGAGTTGAAACTTTTAGGAAAAGAAAAGATACAAGGAAAAATAGTATTCTTTAATCGACCAATGGATGCAACACTAATTCATACTTTTAAAGCTTATGGGGGTTGTGTAGATCAAAGATATGCAGGAGCTATGGAAGCTGGTAAACTTGGGGCAGTAGGTGTAATTATTAGATCTATGAACTTGAAATTAGATGATTTTCCCCATACGGGAAGTATGAGTTATGGTAATATTACTGTAAATCAAAGAATTCCTTCTGCAGCAATTAGCACTAATGATTCGGAGATTTTAAGTAAAAAATTAAAAGAAAACCATGATCTGAAATTTTATTTAAAACAAAACTGTAAGCAGATGGAAGATGTACCATCTTATAATGTCATAGGTGAAATTACCGGAACTGAATTTCCTGATAAATATATTGTTGTTGGCGGGCATTTGGATTCATGGGATTTGGCAGATGGTGCTCATGATGATGGTGCAGGTGTTGTACAATCTATGGAGGTGTTGAGATTATTAAAAAAAAATGGTATTAAACCTAAACATTCTATAAGGGTTGTGTTATTTATGAATGAAGAGAACGGACTAAGAGGAGGAAGAAAATATGCTGAAATTGCTAAACAGAAAAATGAAGAACACATTTTCGCATTAGAAAGTGATTCAGGTGGATTTACACCAAGAGGATTTTCATTTGATTGTAGCGATACAGATTTTAATACGATATTAAAATGGAAACCTCTATTTAAACCTTATTTAATTCATTATTTTGAAAAAGAAGGCAGTGGAGCAGATATCGGCCCCTTAAAAAATGAAAGTATAGTATTGGCAGGATTGAGACCTGATTCTCAACGATATTTTGATTATCATCACGCTGCAACAGATACTTTTGAAGCTGTTAATAAAAGAGAATTGGAATTAGGTGCAGCAACAATGACTTCATTAGTGTATTTAGTAGATAAATACGGATTCAAATAAGTAATTATTTCTATTTTCGAGGGTGGTATTTTTCAACAACATCTTTTAAAAAGCTTTTGTCAACATGCATATAGATTTCAGTTGTAGTAATACTTTCATGGCCTAACATTTGTTGTATGGCTCTTAGATCGGCACCGTTTTCCAGTAAATGAGTTGCAAAAGAATGTCTAAAAGTATGCGGACTCACATTTTTGTGAATTCCGGCTTTTGTAACAAGATCTTTGATGATCATAAAGATCATATTTCTGGTAATTTGTTTACCTCTTCTGTTTAAAAATAAGGTATCTTCAAATCCTTTTTGATTATTAATTTTTGAACGAATCTGATCCTTATAGAAATTTATAAATTTAATTGTATTTTTATTTATTGGAACAAAACGTTGTTTATTTCCTTTGCCTATAACCCTTATAAAGCCTTCTTTAAAGAAAAGATCAGAAATTTTTAGATTGATCAATTCAGAAACTCGTAAACCACAACTGTATAATGTTTCTATAATAGTCCTGTTTCGTTCTCCTTCAGGAGTACTTAAATCGATTTGTTTGATAATTATATCTATTTCTTCAGTTGAAATAGTATCAGGTAATATTCGTCCAATTTTAGGAGTTTCAATTAGATCGGTAGGATTATCCTTGCGGTAATCTTCAAAAATTAGATAATTAAAAAAGTTACGTAAACCAGAAATTTGCCTGGCCTGAGAACGTGCATTTACTTTTTTTGAAATTGTATAAATAAACTGTTGAATAATTTCCTCGTCAATTGAAATAGGAGAGACTTTGATACTATTTTTTTCTAGGTATACCATTAACTTTTTTACATCTCTGGAATAGCTTTCAATTGAATTTTTAGCCATTCCACGCTCAATTTTCAAAAAGGCTTGATAATCTTGTATGGTATTATTCCAATTCATATGTAAATGTATTAAAATAAATGATTAAACATTAGCATTACAATGAACTTAGCGGAACGTTGATAAAAGTTATAATTAATACGTTTAACAGTTTTAGATTTATTATGTAAAAATATTAAAGCATTATAGCAAGTTATTATATACTTTATTTGTAGTACTTTTGATCTATAAAAATTAATAGTTATAATTAAGTTTAAGATCAATGAAAATTATCATCATAAACGGTCCGAATTTAAATCTTTTAGGTAAAAGAGAGCCGGGAATTTACGGGGATGTATCTTTTGAGGAATTTTATAAAGGATTACAGCTTAAATATCCCAATATTGAATTACAATATTTTCAATCTAATATTGAAGGTGAAATTATTGATAAAATACAGGAAACTGGTTTTACTTTTGATGGAATAATTTTAAATGCTGCGGCTTATACACATACTTCGGTAGGAATTGGTGATGTGATTAAAGCGATACAATCTCCTGTAATTGAGGTACATATTTCAAATATATATCAAAGAGAATCTTTTAGGCATCAATCGTTTATTTCTCCAAATGCCAAAGGTTTGATTGCAGGGTTTGGAATGCAAAGTTATGAGTTGGCATTACTTTCTTTTATAAATGGAGAATAGTTTATATTTTTTAAATTACTAAGATTTATCATCTTTATTTTGGATTTCATTCTTTATTTTTACGTTTTTAAATTTTTAATATATGATTTTAATAGCAGATAGTGGCTCAACAAAAACCAATTGGATTGCAATGGGTGAAAATGGTGAAACTTTATTTAAAATTAACACTAAAGGATTAAATCCTGCAGTTTTACCAAAAAAAACTATATACAATCGAATAGTTAAAAGTAAAGAGTTAAACGATATTAGGAAGAAAATTGATAAGATATTCTTCTACGGAGCAGGTTGTGGTACACAAACAGCAAAAAACTATTTAATTGAAGTTTTTGAAGATATTTTTAGTAATGCAGATACTGAAATATTCGAAGACACCATAGCTGCTGTAAAATCTTTACGAACTACAGAACCTGGAATTGTTTGTATTTTGGGAACAGGTTCTAATTGTAGTTATTTTGACGGAAAGGAAACCCATCAAAAAGTAGTTTCTTTAGGCTATATCATTATGGATGATGCCAGTG
The DNA here is from genome assembly GCA_030617765.1 of Flavobacteriia bacterium. Taxonomy (GTDB): domain Bacteria; phylum Bacteroidota; class Bacteroidia; order Flavobacteriales; family Flavobacteriaceae; genus Namhaeicola. Next base: position 11,987 of record JAUWUU010000011.1, read on the forward strand.
GTAATCAATACGGTAGACAGTTATTGCGTGATTATTATTTTCATAAAATGCCAAAAGAATTGGCTGATAAATTTGAAAAATCATATGATTTAAATCCGGATATTGTTAAAGAACACTTATATAAAAAAGAAAATCCAAACACTTATTTAGCAAAATTTGGAAGGTTTTTAGCAGAAAATAAGAACAATGATTATGCGCAAAATGTGATCAAAACCGGTTTGAGAACATTTGTTGAAAACCAAATCTTACAATTTGATGAAAGTGCTGATATACCCATATATTTTGTAGGTTCTATTGCTCATTTTTTAAGTGAAGAAGTTAAAGAAGTATTAAGTGAATACAATTTAAAATTTGGTAAGATTGTTCGTCACCCCATAATTTCTTTAGCTAAATATCATTCTGAAAGTATTTAATATGGAGATAGCTATTATTGCCCATGATGGGAAAAAAGCTGAAATGGTTCAGTTTTTAATGGATAATAAAGAAATATTACAATCAAAAAGTATAAATTTGATTTCAACCGGTACTACAGGATCCAAAGCTAAAAAAGCAGGATTTCAAGTTGAACAAATGTTGTCTGGTCCGTATGGTGGTGATGCGCAAATTGCTGCAAGGGTAGCTGAAGGTAAAACAGAAATTGTTTTGTTTTTTAGAGATCCATTAGAAAAGCACCCTCATGAACCGGATATCTTTATGTTGATGCGTTTGTGTGATGTTTATGATGTGCCATTAGCTACTAATCCTGCAACTGCACAGCTTATATTGAATAGTATTTGATTTAAACACTTTTAATTACCGTTGTTACAATTCCCCAGATGATAAAATCATTTTCTGAAGTGACTTTGATGGGTTTGTAATTCCTGTTTTCGGCGATAAGCCAAATGATGTCTTTTTCAATTTTTATTCGTTTAACGGTAAATTCACCATCAATAAAACAAACAGCAATTTTGTTGTCGGTTGGCTCTAAGCTTTTGTCGATGATTAACAGATCACCGTCACTTAATCCAGCATCAACCATTGAGTCTCCTTTAACTCTCCCGTAAAAAGTTACTGAAGGGTTTTGAATTAGCTCTTTATTCAAATCGATTGAAATATCTAAAAAATCATCAGCCGGGCTGGGAAAACCTGCACTTATACCATTTTCTACAAAAGGTAGATCTAATTTTGAGGTAGTTTCAGCCGAATAAAATTCGATTGTTTTTGTTTTATGCAAATTGATTATTCTCAATATTATTATTTTTATACAAATTTACAATATTCGGGATCATTTTTAAAAATGTTTTCAAAATTTCTATATCTTTAAAACAATTTAATATTCTTTAAAAATACAAATCTAAATTTAATATAATGTCAAAATTTTATCCACTTTCAATCTTATTATTGATTAATATTTACATTTTAAATGCCCAAAGCCCTTTAATTAATGACCCTTCTCTGAATTATGATGGTAGTAAAATAGCTTTTAATTATCAGGGAGATATTTGGACAGCCAATGCAAATGGGACAAATATTAAAAGATTAACCGTTCATGAAGCTTATGATACGCATCCTTTGTGGAGTGCTGACGGGAAATCTATTGCATTTCACAGTAATCGTTATGGCAATAATGACATTTTTGTAGTTCCTGTTGAAGGTGGTTTATCAAAACGGTTAACTTATGCTTCTTCTGATGATAAGCTTACAGATTTCACTGAAAATGAAGAAATCCTTTTTAATACGAAACGTGACTTTAATCAGATAGAATGGGAGCCTGAAATTCAAACTGTAAATGTAAAAGGTGGTACTCCATATCTTAAATTAAAAGCATTTGGATATGATGCAACTTTATCTCCTGATAAAAATAGCATCACTTTTGTTAAGGGGCCTTGTAGAATTCAGCGTGAAGAATATAAAGGGCCGGCAAATAAAGATATTTGGTTGTATAATATTGAAAGAGATAAATTTCAACAATTAACCACCTTTAAGGGGAATGATTTTTATCCAAAATGGGCAGATGATCAAACTATTTATTATCAATCAGCAAAAAGTGGAAAATATAATGTGTATAGAATGAAGATCTCTGATAATGGAGTTAAAACAGGTGGTGAAGAGCAGGTTACTGATTTTAAAGATATGGGTATATTTTCATTTAATATTAGTAAAAATGGCAAAAAAATTGTCTTGGTAAAGGGGGATCAATTATTTATTGTTGATGCCAGTACAAAAACCAAAACACAAGTGTCATTAAATTTACATTCTGATTATCGATTTGATCCTGTTGTTCATAAAACCTATTCTGGTAATATTGAAGAATTAGTACCTTCTCCTGATTCTAAATACAGTGCATTTGTAATAAGAGGTGATATCTTTATTACAGAGAATGATAAAGATAAAAGTAAATCAGTTAATCTAACACAGTCATCAACAAGAGATAGAATGGTTGTCTGGTTATCGAATGAAGCACTTGTTTTTGTTTCTGACAGAGATGGTCAGAATGATTTGTATTTATTGAGATCGGCAGATCAAAACGAAAAGAATTTATTTAAAACACTAAAACGAAAAGTTGAAAGGATTACAAAGACAAATGAAGACGAAAGTAATCCGATTGTTGCTCCAAATGGTAAACAGATTGTTTTTAATAGAGGTAGAGGACAATTAATAGTTGCAAATCTTTCTTCAACAGGAGCTTTAAGCGGTGAGAAAGTTCTTTTGGACGGATGGGATACTGCTTCAGGTGTAAGTTGGTCGCCTGATTCAAAATGGTTGGCCTATAATTTTAGCGATCTGGATTTTAATGAAGAAGTGTATATTCAAAAAGCTGATAATACTCAAAAACCAATTAATGTTTCGATGCATCCTAAAAGAGATCAGAATCCGATTTGGAGTGCTGATGGTTCAAAATTAGCATTTTCTTCCATTAGAAATAATAGTGATTATGATGTTTGGTTTGTTTGGTTAAAACTGGATGATTGGCAAAAAACTAAAGAAGACTGGGATGAAGAAGATGATTCCAAATCAGACAAAAAAGAAAAAGAAGAGGATAAAGAAAAAGATAAAGCAAAATCTGTTTCGCCTGTTGTTATCGATACAGATCAAATTCATAAAAGACAAGTACAGGTTACTTCATTTACTGGTGGCGAGTTTGCCGAAGGTTTTTCAAAAGATGGTAAAACAATTTATTATTCAACAGGTGGAGGTGGAAGAGGAGATTCAAAAACAGAATCAGACTTGTATAAAATTAATTGGGATGGAAAAGATAAAAAATCTTTGACCACAGGCGATAGCAAGCCACGAAATATTGCAACAGATAAGGATAAAAAATATATCTATTATACTTCTAAGGGAGGTAAATTAAATCGTATTAAATTAAAGGATAGTAAAATTGAATCTATGCCTGTTAAAGCTTATATGGATATTGATTACACAAAAGAGACCAATCAAATATTTGATGAGGCATGGAATGCAATTAATGATGGTTTTTACGATCCGGATTTTCATGGACATGATTGGAAAAGCTTAAAGGAGATATATAAACCACTTGCTTTAAAAGCCTCTACGAGAATTGATTTTCAAGATATATTTAATTGGATGCTGGGTCAGGTAAATGCCAGCCACATGGGATTAAGAGGAGGTGAAAATAGGAGTGATCTGCAAAAGGATAAAACAGGTTTACTGGGATTGATCTTGGTGCCTGATAAATCTGGAAATTTAAAAGTAGAAAGTGCAACTAAAAATATGCCTGCAAATCGTAATGTAAGTAAATTAATACCTGGAGATATTATAACAGCTGTAAATGGTACTCCACTTAATGAAACTACAAATTTTTATAGTTTATTGAATAATTTAAGTAATGAGAAGATCTATTTGAATGTTACTAGTTCTAAAGGAGTTAAAAGAGAAGTCGTTATACGACCAAAATCAACTAATAGAACTGAAAAATATGAAGCCTGGGTTGATGAAAAGAAAAAATTAACGGATGTTTATTCAGATGGTAAATTAGGATACATCCATATTCAGGGAATGAATTGGACAAGTTTTGAGGTGTTTGAGCGTGAATTAACAGCCGCTGGCTTAGGTAAAGAGGGAATTGTTATTGATGTACGTTTTAATGGGGGAGGATGGACTACAGATTATTTAATGGCAGTACTCAATGTTGATCAACACGCCTATACAATTCCTCGTGGGGCATCAGATGATTTAAAAAAGGATCATTTAAAATTTAAAGAACATTATCCTTATAGTGAAAGGTTGCCATTATCATCTTGGACAAAACCTTCTGCGGCACTATGTAATGAAAGCAGCTATTCTAACGCAGAGATATTTTCGCATGCATATAAAAATTTAGGTATCGGGCCTTTGATTGGCGTTCAAACTTTTGGTGCTGTAATATCAACAGGAGGTAAGGGATTGATTGATGGTTCATATGTGCGAATGCCTTTTAGAGGATGGTATATAAAAGCTTCAGAAACTAACATGGAATTCAACGGAGCTATACCCGATTTTATTGTTAAAAACAATCCTGATAGTAAGTCAAAAGGTGATGATAAACAATTAAAAAAGGCAGTAGAACAACTTTTATTAAAAATAAAATAATGAATATAACTGCTAAATAAAAGCTTTTATTTAGCAGTTATACATAACTGATACATAGATGCGTAGTATATTACTATAGATAAAACTTATAGTAGGATTTTAAGTAATAATTGATGTTAACAGCCAAAAAAGTTAGTATTGTTGAAAATCAAAAAAGTAAAGGCTTGACTAAAATCATTATGAAAATAGTCAAGCCCTAATTCTAATCGGATCATTGATCTTTTTGCAGAGCCAATCATCAGATAGATTAAGCCCTTAAAAAAAATTAAGCTTTCTCAGGTATATTTTGAAGAATCTCTAAAAGGTACTTCCAAAATTTTTGTGTAGAAGGAATATTAGCACGTTCATCTGGCGAATGAGCTCCTTTAATGGTTGGCCCGAATGATATCATATCCATTTCAGGATAATTTGTTCCTAAAATTCCGCATTCTAAACCTGCATGACAAGCGACAACAGCTGCTTTTTTATTAAAAATATTTTCGTAAAGATTCTCCATGACTCCTAATATAGGTGAATTTGAATTTGGTTGCCAACCAGGGTAAGAACCGGAAAGTTCAACTGTATATTCTTCATTTTCGAAAGCACTTTTTAATTGATTTGCAACTTCCATTTTACTTTCTTCTGCCGAAGATCTGGTTAAACAATCAATTTGAATATTACCATCTTTTAGGGTTATCTTTGCAATATTATTTGAAGCTTCAACCAGATCATCCATATCCTCACTCATTTTAAATACGCCATTGTGAGCATTTTCTATAGCAGCAATTAATTTTGATTGTTCTTCTTTAGAAATTGACTTTGGTGGTGTGTCAATAGCTTCAAAGATAAATTCTATGTTTGGTTCAATTGCTTTAAATTCCTTTTTAATTTGATTAGAAATTTCTTCTGATTTAGTGGTAAAATTAGCTATATCACTTGTTTTACAAACAATTATAGCGAAACTTTCACGTGGAATAGCATTGCGTAAGCTGCCTCCTTTGATCTCAACAATATTAATGAGATTATGAGTTGCTTTTAAAATGCGATTCATAATTTTATTAGCATTTCCAAAACCTCTGTGAATATCCATTCCTGAATGACCGCCACGCAATCCTTTCACAGCAATTTTATAAGCTTTATAATCTTCGTTAAGATCTTCTTCTTTATATGTTTTTCTAGCCGTAACATCGATCCCGCCTGCACAGCCAATATCGAGTTCGGTATCTTCTTCGGTATCGAGGTTCAATAGAATCTCAGCATCTAAATAACCTCCTTGTAAGCCTTTTGCACCTGTCATTCCGGTTTCTTCATCTATAGTGAACAAGGCTTCAATAGCTGGATGAGGGATATGATTGCTCTCAAGGATACTCATGATTGCCGCTACTCCTAAACCGTTATCTGCACCTAAAGTAGTGCCATCAGCCTTAACCCAATCTCCATCAATGATCATTTTGATTCCTTCTGTATCAAAGTCGAAATTAGTATCTTCATTCTTTTGGTGCACCATATCTAAATGTGACTGTAAAACAATTGTTTTACGATTTTCCATGCCTTTAGTTGCTGGTTTTTTGATGATCACATTTTGTATTGGATCAATAATTGTTTCTAAACCAAGTTTTTTACCAAAATCAGCCATAAAAGCAATAACGCGTTCTTCTTTTTTTGAACCACGTGGGACAGCATTTAGATCAGCAAAATTATTCCATAATTGTATTGGTTCAAGGTTTCTTATATCTTTATTCATGATTTTTTATTTAAAATGTTATAATGAATTCAAAGTTACTAAAAACTAGTGCAAGTAAAAAATGAATTATTGATGTTGTGAACGAATGCTGTATTGCTTCGAATTCCAATCATTTAATCTTCTAAATATTTTACAAATAGCAATAAATATGATAGATTTGATAAGAATTAAGCTTTTTTTAAAGAATTTTAAAGAAATATATGGCATCAAAAAATAAATTTGGAGCATTTGCAGGCGTTTTTACACCTTCAATTCTTACTATTTTAGGCGTAATAATGTATTTAAGATTGGGTTGGGTTGTTGGTAATGCAGGCCTAGTTGGTACGTTGATGATAATAATTATTGCCCATGTTATTTCAATTTCAACAGGCTTAAGTATATCATCAATTGCTACTGATAAAAAAGTAGGTGCAGGTGGAATTTATTATATTTTATCGCGTAGTATGGGCATACCCATTGGAGGAGCCATTGGAATCACATTATATATTGGAACAGCATTTTCAATTGCTTTATATCTTATCGGTTTTGCCGAAAGTTTTAATGGCTATTTTGGTTATGATACAGGAATAAATGGATTGCGGTTATCCGGAACTATTGCTTTGATCGTTCTTACAGTATTAGCGCTTATCAGTACATCGGTTGCAATAAAAACACAATTTTTAATTTTAACAGCAATTATATTTTCATTAGTATCTATTTTTATGGGAACTCATGAGTTTGCACCACAAAGTGTGCAAATGTTATCTGGAGAAGGGTCGGTTTCTTTAGAAATAGTTTTTGCAATATTTTTCCCCGCCGTTACAGGATTTACGGCAGGTATAGCAATGAGTGGTGATTTAAAAGATCCAAAAAAATCTATCCCTCTTGGAACATTAGCTGCTATTGGTGTTGGTTTGATAGTTTATTTAGGATTGGCCTTATACTTATCGTATAATGTTGATGCCGAACTATTAAAATCTGATTATAATATTTTAATGAAAATTGCTTTATATGCACCGGCTGTGGTTGCCGGTATATGGGGCGCTACTTTATCTTCGGCTTTAGGAGGAATATTGGGTGGTCCAAGAATTTTACAGGCAATGTCTTTCGATAAGATTACACCAAACATCTTTGGAAGAGGAAGAGGAAAAAATAATGAACCTGTAAATGCTCTCATTCTTGTTTATATTATTGCTCAGGCCGGAATATTAATTGGAGAATTAGATGTAATAGCACGTATTGTTTCAATGTTTTATTTGGCTGCCTATGGGATTATCAATTTAACTTTTTTTCTTGAAGGTTGGGCAAACCCAGATTTTCAACCAACTTTTAAAGTAAAACGTTGGGTTGGCCTACTTGGTTTTGTTGCCAGTTTTGGAGTAATGTTTAAGCTGGATATGCTGGCAATGTTTGGGGCATTATTAGTTATTGGAGGAATTTATTTTTGGTTACAGCGCAAACAGATTAAATTACAATCGGGTAATGTTTGGCAAAGTGTATGGGAAAATGTTGTTGTAAAAGGCCTTAAGAATTTAGAAACAAAAAAGACAAGTGGAGGAAACTGGAATCCGAATATTATTCTTTTTAGTGGAGAAAGTGAAGACAGACCCTATTTATTGGAGTTGAGTGATATTGTTTCCGGTAGTACCGGAATTGTAACAAATTTTAATCTGGTTAACGCTCAAAATAATGAAGTCCCTTTAACAAGAACAAAACAAACCATTAAGGATAAGACCTTAGAGAAGTACGGTATTTTTGGGAAGAAGATAGAGGTTGAGAATCTTTATGATGGAATTGAAAATATTGCCGCTACTTTCGGTTTTACCGGAATTGATCCTAATACGGTAATGATGGGATGGGCAAAGAATACTAAAAACCCAATTGATTATGCCAAATTAACCCAAAAATTGATCAGTTTAGATTTTAATCTTCTCTATCTGGATTATGATAAAGAAACAAAATTTGGTAAATATAAAACTATTGATCTGTGGTGGCGTGGAGCAAATAGTAAAAATGCCGAGATGATGCTTAATGTTTCAAGATTTATCATCCAATCTGAAAAATGGAGAAAAGCTAAAATTAGAATTTTATTAGTAAACCACAATAATATTGATAGTAGTATTATAAAAGCAAAAATATCTAAATTGATCAATAAGTTTAGAATTGATGCTGAGATCAAGATTATAAATAACGCTGTAGAGCAAAGACCTTTTTATAAGATTATTGAAATTATGTCTTCTGATATTGATCTGGTGATGATAGGAGTTCCTGATGTTAAAACTGAGAATCAACCAAAATTTGTTTATAACACCAATAATCTTCTCGAAATAATTGGAACTACATTGTTGGTAAAAGCTTCAAATGATTTTAATACTTTAGATCTGAATATTCAAAAGGATATTAAAAATTATGAAAGAAAATCAGTTGAATTAAAACCATTGCCGATTTCAAGTATTTCTGAAATTAACAGCGTAATAAGTGGATTTGATGAACATTTATCTGATACTGTTGAATCTTTTTCTGAGCCGGTATTAGTATCAATATCATCAAATTATTATCAGTTAATTGATGGTATTAAGATTGATTTTGATAAAACAATTCAAGGATTTGATAAACAAAATTCCGTTGATCATTTTAATTCTGAAATTCAACTATTCTTAAATAATGTAATAGATGTTTTGGGTGAATTTAGGACAGATAAATTACCAATACTACAAGAGATATTTGAAAGAGAGATTAGAGGTTTTGTCAATAAAAGAAAAGAATTTATAAAAAATGCTGTTTATAAAATTAAGTATTCACCAACTGATAGTAAGCAAAAAGGATTTTTTAGTAACAAAAAAACAATTTATTGGAGGTCAATTTTAGATTCGTATTCTAAAACAAAAATATTACCAAATACGCAAGGGATTTTATATGATCTTGGAGTCCAAAATTTTATTATTTTAAATCGCCTTTCTGAAAGTTTAGCGATTGAAATTCAATCATTTTCAGATATAACTGCAAATGAAAAACAAATTGATAAAGAAGCGATCAATAATTTTGCTATTCATATCAATAAACTTTTTGATGCGCTAAAAAAAGATAGTTTGAATCTGCAAAAACAAGCTGTAGAATTATTTAATTCTTATGAAAGGGGAGTTTGTATAGCGCTTATTGAAGGAATTGAAAAAGATAATTTTTATAAAAATGTAAAAGAGCAAAACAAAAAGCATAAGCCTAAAGAATTAAGATTTATTGAAAATAAGGTAAATGATTTTGCCTCTGACTGGTTTAAAAATCAGTTAATGGCACATAAGCAAGCAGAATCTGATATTAATTTAACAAATACGGGTATATCGATATTTAGTATTAACGAAAAGATCAAAACACATATCAATAGTGAATTAATATCGCATCAACTAGAAAAGATAAACGCACTTTCAGAAACTGTAAGTTATGTTGATGACCATTTAGAAAATGGTTTATCTGGTTATAAGAATAAAGATCTGGATAGCATTGCTGAAGCTGTAAATCATGTCAATTTTAATAATATTCTAACAAACGAAGAAGATAGAATATTGGAATTGGCTGGTACTGCACCTGCTGTGGTTAATTTGATGAGTGCAAAATCATTTAATGATCTTAAAGAATTCCAAAATGAAGATGTAAATGAGATACCAATTAGTTTATCTAATATACAAAGTTATATTATTCAAACTTCATATTTATCACCTCTACAAACTACGTTACAAAATTTATCAAAAGTTTTTAATGAGAATTCAGAAGAACTTTATACAACCTCAAATTTGATCAAACATATTATTGACGAACCTGTAAATCCTGATAATATGGCTCTTTATAAGGAGGATATTAAGAAAGTACAGAACGTGGTTAAAACAAGTTTAAAGAATCTTAATAATATGTCAGGTTCTTTTAACCTTGACTTAAACAGCAACACTCATGATACAGTCTCTGAGTTAAATATAAGATCGATAATTGAATCTATTGATTCTTATTCAAAAGTATCTCAAAATCCGATCATTAAAACTAATTTCCAAAGTTGGTTTGATAAAAAGAAGAAAAATGTAAACTTATCATATGATAGGATGATGAATTTTATTATTCAGAGAAAGCGGGAAATTGATACAATTAAATTTGAAGAGCAGCACAATCAATATCAAAATAGTATTGAACAAACTAATAATTTTATTCAATCATTAAAGATGAATTCTGATGTTGAAAAGAAATTATCATTTTATTATAAGAAACTCTATACGGGAAGTCATTTAGGAACTGTTAGTATAAAATATCGAAAAAAAGAACTCGATACTGCCAAAAGAGCAATTGATAGAATTGACAAAGGAGTAAGTGGTGCTATAATGATTATTGGTGAATCTATGTCGGGTAAAAGCTTTCTCACTGAATCAATTTCAAATTTGTTATTGCAAGGTGAAAAAGTATTTATAGATCCACCCGAAAAACAAAATTTTGATGTAAATGATGTGCATCTGGCATTTCAAAAGATCTTTAACAAAAGTGGTACTACTGAATCTATTTTAAATCAAATTGATGAGGATACAATATTAATTTTTAATGACCTTGAAAAATGGTGGGTTAAAGCAGATAATGGAAGTGCCGCAATTAATTATTTATCAAAGATCATTCTGAAATTTGGTTCTAAACATTACTTTTTACTGAATTGTAATATTCACAGTTTTGATGTCATTAGAAAGTCATCAATTTTAGATGAAAGTTTATTGTCAACAATAATTATTTCACCGGCAAGCAGATCAGAATTAAAAGAAATCATATTAAAAAGGCATAGAACAGCTGGGATGGAGTTGTGGTTTAAAGGTAAACTTTTAGAAGAATCTAAAAAGTTAGAATCATTTTTATCTGATCTTCATATCAGATCAAACGGTAATATTGGCGTTGCTTTAAACTCATGGATTAATGCTGTTCGTTTAAACGGAGATAAATTGGTAGTAGAGAAAAATGATACTCTAAATTTCCCTGTAATTAACAAAGCAAACTGGAAGGTTATTCTTTATCATTTTGTTATTCACGATCATTTAAAAACAATACAGATTCAAAGGATATTTGGGAAAAATGGGAATGACTGGATTTTTAATACCATAAAAGAAATAGAAAAAGCAGGTTTGATCTATAGGAAATCAAGTAGCACCTATGAGTTGAATCATTCTTCAAAATATTTTGTAGAAAAATGGTTAAAGGAAATAAAAATATTAAACTAACGTATCATGCAAGATTATATTGATCAAATACCTTTTTCACATTTTTTAACTTTTGTTTTAGTTGGACTAGCACTGTATTTAGGTTTATATATTCTAGATAGTTATGTAATCCCTACCTTAAAGGAAAAAAGAAGTTCCATTGATCCATTGTGGCAGAAAATTAAAATTATAAGCTGGCTTTTATTTTTCGGAATTGTTTATTCATCCTTGTTTAGAAAGAATATGGCAATTACACTAGTTTTTACGGTTGTAATTCTTGGCTTGGGATGGAATTACTGGAGGAATGTATTTTCGGGAATCTTGATAAAATTTAAAAACCAATTAAAGAGAGGAGATTTTATATCAACAGATTTTACAAAAGGAGTCATCAGATCGGTTTCTTTGGCTCAATCAGAGTTGGTAAATGATAAAGGTGAACTGGTTATAATTCCTAATTATAAATTGAGATCTTCAGTGTTAAAACATCTTCAGGAAACTAACAACGTAAAGGTTTATACTTTTTTGTTTACTTCTTCTAAAAATGAATCTGTTGATGACATCTATCATTTGGCTTTAAATTGCCCATACATATCAGTAAATCAAGAGATTGTTGTAAAAAGGGATATATCAAACAAATTTCAAATTAAAGCATCTATTATTGATAATTCATTTGCTGAAAGGGTTAATAGATATTTTGATAAATTGTAATAATAATTACGATTTTTCGATTATTTTTAAATAATTAATCAACGTTTCTTCTGTTTCAAAAATTTGATCTAAAGGAATACTAATCATAGGATTTAACTTTGAACTGAGAAAAGCAGCTCTTTGATCAGTTTTTAATCCAACCAATTTTCTATTCTTATTATCGATCAATTTTTGCGTATAAGCTATGCCTAACTCAACACAAGCACCTTCATCTGGTACTCTGCCATCCAAAATAAAAAGGAAAATGTCACAATTAAAGATTTCATCACGATCTAAGATAAACAGCTCTTTTCTTTTTTCGTCTTGTGACATTTGATCAAAGGGAGGTTTGTTCTTTTCAACCCCATCTCTTTGAGGAAGAAAAACATCAAAACCAAGCTTTTCTAATCGATCAGTTAAGTTTTGATTGAATTCTTTTTCAGCCTGGCTGAATAAAGGTGCAGCAAAATAGATCTTCATTATTGCTATATGTTTATTACGATATTTTTTAAAGGTTTTCTAACTTTCTTCATCCCACTCATAATATCTTCTTCTGTTCTAATTCCAACTGGTAATAGCAATACCGATTTTAAATTCTTTTCTTTTAAGTTTAATATTTTGTCGATTTTTTCAGGAATAAATCCTTCTATGGGGCAGGCATCTATTTTCTCAACAGCACAAACCGTCATTAAATTTCCTAAGGCTATATAAGTTTGAAAAACAGAGGATTGTTCTATTTCTTGCTTACTTTTATTATTGTACATATCCTTTAACTGTCCTCTAAACTCACCAACAACCTCTTCTGATACACCTCTTATTTCTTTTTCCAGATCAAAATAAGTATCTATAGTTTTCTCGTCAACAACAGTATCAATACATAAGACTAACATATGAGAACAAGTAGTAATTTGTTTTTGGAAAAACGAATGAGGAAAGAATTTATCTTTTAATTCCTGATTGTCAAAAACCAGCATTTTAATGGGTTGTAAGCCAAAAGATGTTGGTGTTAGATTGAATGCTTTTTTTAAAGTATCAATTTGTGATTCACTTAATTTTTTATCTTTATCAAAAAATTTGCAAGCATACCGCCACTCTAAACTGTCAATTATATTCATTTTTTTAAATTTTAATTTTTTTAATAAAATATCCATTCAATCTCTAGTCAATGAGAATAATTCTAACTTAAAGACTGCATTGTAACCAATTTATGATATACATTTTTTCTGTCTAATAACTCTTCGTGAGTACCCTGTTCAACAATTTTACCTTTTTGAATTACAATGATCTTATCAACTTTTTGTATAGTAGATAATCTATGTGCAATTACAACTGAAGTCCGGTTTTTCATCATCTTTTCTAGTGCTTTTTGAACCAATTGTTCAGACTCAGTATCAAGAGCTGAAGTGGCTTCATCCAAGATCATTATTGGCGGATTTTTAAGTACAGCCCGCGCAATAGAAAGTCGTTGTCTTTGTCCGCCTGACAACGTGCCTCCACTATCTCCAATATTAGAGTTGTATTGTTGCGGTAGTTCTTTTATAAATTCATGAGCGTTGGCGATCTTAGCAGCTTCAATGATTTCTTCATCACTTGCATGATCAACACCTAAAGTGATATTGTTTTTAACCGTATCGTGAAATAAAATCGACTCTTGTGTTACAAGTCCCATCAATTCCCTTAATGATTCTTTTTTAATATCTTTAATATTGATACCATCAATTAGAATATCACCTGAATTTACATCATAAAATCTAGGTAAAAGATTAGCTAAAGTAGATTTTCCACTTCCTGACTGACCAACTAAGGCCACACTTTTGCCTTTGGGAACTTTTAAAGAAAAATCCTTTAAAACATATTCATCCTTGTATTTAAAAGAAATATTTCTAATTTCAATTTCTTTGTCAAATGAAGTCTTACCCAGTGCATTTGGTTTATCGGTAATACTATTCTCAGTTTCAAGAACCGACATGATTCTTTCAGCAGAAGCATTACCTTTTTGTATGCTAAAGATTGCTTTTGAAATTGCTTTTGCAGGATTTAAGATCAAGTAAAATAGGCCAATAAAACCTAAAAATTCCTGAGGTTGCATTTCATTATCTCCTGACAGTACAATTTTTCCACCAAACCATAAAATTGCAATTATCGTTGTTGAACCTAAAAATTCGCTCATGGGAGATGCTAAATTATTTCGATGCAATACACTATTCATTAAATGATAGAATTTATTTGTGGATTCTTGAAATTTTCGCTCCATCTTATCTTCGGCAGTAAAACTTTTGATAACTTTTAATCCGGTAAGGGTTTCTTCGATGAATGATAGAAAATTACCAGTTTCTTGTTGGGCCAAAAGTGATTTAGCTTTTAATTTTTTACTTATTGATGAAATTAGAATTCCCGACACAGGGAGTAAGATAAAAGCAAAAAGTGTAAGTTTAGCACTTATGGCAAACATTGAGATCAAAGTAAAAACAATAGTCAAAGGTTCTCTTACAATGGCTTCTAAAGAGTTTAAAAAAGAAACTTCAATTTCTTGAACATCAGATGTCATGCGTGCAATGGTATCTCCTTTTTTCTTTTCGGAAAAATAAGATATTGGCAACTCAATAATTTTATGGTACAAACTGTTACGTACATCTTTAACAATGCCATTTCGTAAGAATGCCAAAACATATAAAGCCAGATAGCGGAACAAATTTTTAAAGAAGAACATAGCAAAACTGACGATAGAAATAAAGAGTAAAGCTTTTTCTGCTCCACCGCTTTCCATCATGTTAGAAACGTAAAAATTCAGGCTATTGATCACATAGTCATACAGCCCTGCAATTCCAGTAAAATCCGGTTTTACAAATACTTTTTCTTCTCTGCCAAATAAAATTCCAAGAACGGGGATAAATGTTATAACTGAAAGCACATTGAAAATGGCATACAGTACATTAAACAAAATATTAAGCCATGCAAATTTTGTATATGGTTTGGCAAAACGGAGAATTTTTTTAAAATAATTCATTCAGGTGATAAATTGTATTGGTGAATTAAGTTTTTACAATTTAAGCTCGTTGATTATTCTTTTGATTTTTGCATCTAATTCCGCCTCTACTTTATCCTTATCATCAATACTGTTTAGGGTTGTGTTTACACTAAAATAAAACTTTATTTTAGGCTCTGTTCCACTTGGTCGTGCAGCAACTCTTGTGCCATTTACAGTAGTATAAATCAATACATTTGATTTGGGAAGATCAATAACTGTCTCTTCATTAGTTAGTAGGTTTTTACAGATTGAATTATTATAATCATATAAAAATTCCACTTTTTCACCATCCATTTCAGATATAGGATTTTGCCGCATATTGGTCATTATTTGAGCAATTTCATTTGCGCCCTGAATTCCTTTTTTAACAACTGCAATTAAATGTTCTTTGTAAAAACCATGTTTAGTGTAAAGCTCTAATAATTCCATGTACATTGAAGATCCTTTAGCTTTTGCTTGTGCCGCAATTTCACATGCGAGCAAAGTTGCAGATACAGCATCTTTGTCTCTTACAAAATCACCAACCATAAACCCAAAGCTCTCTTCACCACCACCAATAAAATCTTGTTTTCCTTCTGCTTCACGAATTGTTTTTGCAATCCATTTAAATCCTGTAAGAACAACTTTTGTTTCAACACCATAACTTGTTGCAATTTCATTGATCATAGGTGTTGATACTATGGTAGAACCAACAAATTGATTTCCGTTTAATTTATTTTTTGCATCCCAGTCTTTTATAAGTGAGTTTACCAGTAAAACAAAAGTCTGGTTACCATTTAATAAAACCATGTTGTTGTTTAGATCACGAACTGCAATTCCTAGTCTGTCACAATCGGGATCTGTTCCAATAACGATATCAGCACCAATATTTTCAGCAAGATCGGTAGCCATTTTAAGTGCTGCCGGTTCTTCCGGATTAGGAGATTCTACTGTAGGAAAATCACCATTTGGTTCTCTTTGTTCTTCAACTATATGAACATCAGTATAGCCAGCTTCTTTAAAAGCTCCTGGCATAATCGTGATAGAAGTACCATGTAAGGAAGTAAAAACAATTTTAAGATCTTTTCTGTTCTTTGTGCTTTCTGAAGTAGAATTTAAAACTGCCTCTTTTGTAAATTTAGTATCAATTTCTTCACCAATAACCTCTATTAATTCGTCATTTGCTTTAAATTTAATATCGCTAAAATTTAATGAATTGATCTCATCAATTATTTCACCATCCTGTGGTGGAATAATCTGACCTCCATCATTAAAATAAACCTTGTAACCATTGTATTCGGGTGGGTTATGAGATGCTGTAAGAATAATTCCTGCATCGCAATTCAATTCTCTAACTGCATAAGATAATTCAGGAGTTGGACGTAGATCCTCAAATAGATATACTTTTATATTATTTGCTGAAAATACTTCAGCACAAGCCCTGGCAAATAATTTACTATTATGGCGACAATCATAAGCTATAGCGACTTTAAGTTGTTTATTTGGGAATTCTCTTTTTAAATAATTTGAAATACCCTGTGTATTTTTGCCTAAAGTGTATCTGTTGATACGATTGGTTCCAGCACCCATTATTCCTCGCATACCACCGGTACCAAATTCTAAACTTTTATGAAATCTATCAGTAAGGTCATCAGAATTGTCATTAATTAATTGTTTGATTTCATTTTGAGTATTGGTGTCAAAAGTGTCACTAAGCCATAGTTTAGCTTTTTTAAGGATTTCAGTTGTATTCATTTTTTGTTGTTTTTTGTTAAACAAAGATAATCATTTTGAAGCAAAAAATGTCTTGTTTTTTATAATTGACTTTTCAAGGTCAGCAGACACTTAAAGGCTATATTTTAGAAGGTGTAGCCAATGCGCAGATGCAGATCTACTGTTGTTCCACTTGTATTTGATTCGAATTCATGGGCAAAACCTATTCCAAATCCTGTTTCGTAAACAAAATGCTTTCCAATAACTCTGCGTATTGCCCATTTGGGTATAATTGAGACTTGATCAGGTGTATAAGTATTGTTGTTATTGGAAATTACAAACCAGTTTGGAAGATAACTAAAATTCACAGCGATAAAATTTCCACTGTTTTTTGAAATATTCTTTCCTTTTTGAGATCTTTTTTTTAGGTTGTAATACCATCTAGGTTCTACTTTTAAGATTGGTGTCAAAGCATAAATTTCAGTAGAACCTGAAATTCTAAACCCACCATCAAATCCAATTTCAGATCTTAATGCAATTGTATTTGTAAGACCGTATTCATTGTGAACCCAAAGACCTAGAATACCAGTTTGAATGCCAAAAATTGATTTTTCAACACTAATATTTTGAGATTTAACAAATGAAGTAATTAAAAGTGTAAGGAGAATTAAAATATATTTTGATCTCATATCAAATTACATATTAATTTCTTTACTTATACTATATCGTTTTTCTTTTCGCTTTGAGCGCAAGATCAATTCACCTAAAAATCCGGCTAAAAATAGTTGAGAACCAATGACCATAGCAGCAAGTGCGATATAAAACCAAGGGTTGTTGGTTACTAATATTGTTGGCTCGTGATTGTAAAGTTTTACCAATTTTGAAATACCGATAAAAAGTGAAGCAAAAAATCCGATGATAAACATAAATGTACCTAATAGACCAAAAAGGTGCATCGGTCTTTTACCGTATTTTGTTAAAAAATTTATAGTGATCAGGTCGAGAAAACCATTGATAAAACGATCCATGCCAAATTTTGTTTTTCCGTATTTACGCGCTTGATGCTGAACTACTTTTTCGTCAATATTTGAAAAGCCGGCATTTTTTGCCAAAACCGGAATATAACGATGCATTTCACCATAAACATCAATATTTTTTACAACCTCATTTTTGTAGGCTTTGAGCCCGCAATTAAAATCGTGTAAATGTAAACCGGAAGTTTTTCGCGCAACAGAATTGAATAATTTTGAAGGAATATTTTTACGAATTTTTGAGTCGTATCGCTTCTTTTTCCAACCTGATATCAGATCGTGTTTTTTGTTGACTATTAAATTGTAAAGATCAGGTATTTCTTCTGGATTATCTTGAAGATCAGCATCCATAGTGATCACAACATCGCCTTTGGCTTTTTTAAATGCGGCATTAAGTGCTTGTGATTTTCCGTAATTGAAATTAAATTTTAACCCTTTTACATTCGGATTTTTTTGTGATAACTCTTCAATGATATTCCATGAATTATCTGTACTACCATCATCAACAAAAAGGATCTCATAAGAATAACGATTGGATTGCATAACTTTTGCAATCCAATCGTGTAATTCGTATAAAGATTCTTCCTCATTTAGTAGTGGAATAACTACTGATATATCCATAATTTATTTATTCTAATGAAGGGTCATTCTTTTTAAATATTAGCGCAACTATTAAACCAATAAAAGCGTACATGGCAAGTGCAATAAAGTAGTTTTTAGATTGCGAGCCTATTGAAAAGGAATCTGTCTCTTCAATTTTTGCCAGCGCTTCATCCATAGCTTCTTCCGGTGCATTGAATCGTTCCATCACTTCTACTGTTTTTTCTATCGTTAGTTCTTTTAAAAATTCTTTTGAGCCTGGATCGATAACATTAAAAATTAATATTCCTACAAGCGTTGAGATCAACAAGCCTAAAGCAGCAGTAATAAAAAATGCGGTAAAAGCATCTTTAAAAGATATAAAACCTCCCAATAATTTTTTTGAGTTTATTATTGCCAATATACCTACAATGAGCATGGCTAAAAAACTTAGAAGCATCAACCACCAGCTGGTAAAGAATGACATATCAATTGCATATCCATAAGTAGTGAATAGTGCAAAGATAAATCCTAATATTAAACCATATGTTATTCCCTGTGATCTCACGATTTGATTCATTATGTTATTATTTTAGATTTGAATAACAAATATATGTAAATAAGTTTATTGAAAATAATTAATACTGAAATTATCATATTAAAAATTTTAAAAAAATAATTGTCAAATTAAAAAAGGGTCGTAAATTTGCAGCTGGCAAGTCCTGCACAACCAGCTCCCTTTGAATCCTCCAGGGCGGGAACGCAGCAAAGGTATTAGGTCGTAGCGGTGTGATGCAGGTAGCTTGCCTTTTTAGTGAGACAATATTTTATAGAACGACCATAGGAAGTGAATAGAAAATAGTAAGTCGAACTAATCCCGCTGATAAGCGGGATCCCATTTCAGAGATTAACTTCGCCGAATAAAGAGATCTCATTTAAAGTTTAAATAACAATATATCTAGTTTTTCTCTCTACTCAATACTAAAATCTCATCACTTTTTTAGATATTTGCTATCTATGGAAAATAAACAAAAAATAGTTTTAATAACCGGTGCTTCTTCTGGTATTGGCAAAGTTACAGCTGAATTTCTAACTCAAAAAGGGTTTAAAGTTTATGGT
>JAUWUU010000081.1 GCA_030617765.1 Flavobacteriia bacterium
TCCGCGCATTAAAGGAATAGCACAAAATGAACAGGGACGATCACAGCCTTCGGCTATTTTTAAATAAGCATAATGCTTTGGTGTAGTCGTTAACCTTTCTCCAACCAATTCGTGCTTATAATCTGCTCCCAAAGCTTTTAATAGTCGGGGCATATCATGTGTTCCAAAATATTGATCAACATTTTGAATTTCTTTTTCCAGATCAGGTTTGTAACGCTCACTCAAACATCCAGTAACAAAAACTTTATCAATCTCTCCCCTTTCCTTTTTATCAACATATTGTAAAATAGTATTTACTGATTCTTCCTTAGCATCACCAATAAAACCACAGGTATTGATCACAACTATATTACCCTCATCATTTTTATCTTCGTGTACTACGTTTTTATCATTGGCTTTGAGTTGTCCCATTAATATTTCACTATCGTAAATGTTTTTTGAGCAACCTAAAGTTACTACATTGATTTTATTTTTTTTGGAAGATTTTGTTCTCATAATAAAAGAAGTATAACTAGTAAAAATTACATCAAAGACTTTCTTTCAATTTTTTGATATATGAATTTAATATTTTTGAAACCTCAGTAAGGTTTTCTTGTGCTTTTTCTGTCTGTAAAAATTTTAAGTCTTGAATAAGAATTAAGAAATATCTAGTCTCTTCCAGAGAGCCATTTGCAATATATAAAAATCTTATTTTTTCTTTTGTACTAATTCTACCATATCCTTCGGCAATATTAGCTGGAACAGATGTAGAGCTTCTTTGAATTTGATTGATAATTCCAAATTGTTCAGATTTTGGTAATGAAGAAGTTATTTTATAAATTTCAATAACTAAAGTATGGGCTTTTTGCCATAAAATTAAATTTTTAAAACTTCTATTATTACTCATATATTCCCTCCTACTCTTTACTACTTACTCCTTAATTCTTACTACTTAAAAAATGAATCTACAAATTCAATTTTATTAAAGACCTGAAGATCATCAATTCCTTCTCCAACACCAATATATTTTACAGGAATTTGAAATTGATCGGAAATACCTATTACAACTCCTCCCTTTGCAGTTCCATCTAATTTAGTGATCGCCAAAGAAGAAACTTCTGTAGCTTTGGTAAATTGTTTGGCTTGCTCAAATGCATTTTGTCCGGTAGAACCATCTAGGATCAATAATACTTCATCCGGAATATCAGGTTTTACCTTTTGCATTACGCGCTTGATCTTTGTCAATTCATTCATCAAATTAACTTTATTATGCAACCTGCCTGCTGTATCAATAATTACAACATCTGCATCATGACTTATTGCTGATTGCACAGTATCAAATGCAACAGATGCCGGATCACTTCCCATTTTTTGCTTTACCAGTGGCACATCTACTCTATCTGCCCATACCTGTAATTGATCTATTGCTGCTGCTCTGAAAGTATCAGAAGCACCCAAAACAACTTTTAATCCTTGTTTTTTAAATTGTGATGCAAGCTTGCCTATTGTTGTCGTTTTTCCAACTCCATTCACACCAACGACCATAATTACATAAGGTTTTTTACCTTCCGGTATTGAAAACTCAGTTTCATTTCCAACATTGGTCAAGGCTAATAAAGCGGCGATTTCTTCCCTTAAAATATTGTTGAGCTCATCGGTTCCAAAATATTTGTCTTTGGCAACGCGTTCTTCTATCCTGTCAATTATTTTCAGGGTAGTATCAACGCCAACATCCGATGCAATCAAAACTTCTTCTAAATTATCTAAAACCTCTTCATCAACTTTTGTTTTACCGGCAACAGCTTTCGTCATTTTACTAAAGAAGGAAGTGTTACTTTTTTCCAAACCTTTATCTAAGGTTTCTTTTTTTTCTTTGGAAAATATATTTTTGAATAAACTCATATTTCTGAGGGAATAAAATTATTGTTCTTTTAAAGAATTGTAAAGTTAAAAAAAATCTTCTCAATAAAAAAAAGCTACTTCCTTGATAGAAAGTAGCTTTTATATTTATATAAAATATAAATTATTTCTTACTTAAAAACTCATTTACTCCAGAAGGATCCATAATTGATTCTACAAAGATATAAGCTCCTGTTTTAGAAGATTTCACCATTTTAATTGCTTTGGTCAATCTTTTTGATCCTGTTTGTAATGATGCTATTGATTTCTTTGCCATGATTTAATTATTTAATCTCTTTATGAACAGTCATTTTTTTCAAAACTGGATTGAATTTTTTCAATTCCATTCTATCAGGACTATTTTTCTTATTTTTTGTTGTAATATATCTAGATGTACCTGGCTTTCCAGAAGCTTTATGCTCTGTACACTCTAATATTACCTGAATTCTATTTCCTTTACCTTTTGCCATCTTATATTATTTTTTCAAAAAACCGTTAGCTCTTGCTTCTTTGATCACTGTTTCAATACCTTTTTTATTGATATTTTTTAAAGCCCTTGTAGAAACTTTTAAAGTGATCCATTTATCTTCTTCAGGAAGATAAAAACGTTTTTTTACCAAATTAACATTAAATTTTCTTTTGGTTCTATTAAGCGCGTGAGAAACGTTGTTTCCAACCATTGCTTTTTTCCCTGTAAGTTCACAAACTCTTGACATTTCTTACCTTTTTATTTGTAATTTCAAAACGAGGTGCAAAAGTATAAATTCTTTATTGATCTCACAAACTATTTTTATTGTTTTTATCAATTTCTTTTTTTAGCATTTCTAAGGCGCTACTGGATGATCTTAATATTACTTTTTCACGGGGTTGCCCAAAGTTAAATTCTTTAATAATCACATCATCAGGAGTGGCAATGGCTATAAAAACCACTCCAACTGTTTTATCGGTCTTATCTGTTGTAGGGCCTGCATTTCCGGTAGTTGCAATAGCATAATCGGTTTTAAATAATTTTTTACAATTCAATGCCATTTCTTTTACAACCTGCTCACTAACTACTGAATACTTTTGTATGGTTTTTATAGAAATTCCTAAAAGATCTTCTTTAATTTTTGCAGAATAAGCTACTATTGAACCTTTAAAAAAATTAGATGCTCCCGGAATTGAAGTAATCAATTTTGCAATATTCCCACCTGTACAACTTTCAGCAGTACTTAAAGTCAAATTATTTAATGTCATTTTTTTATTAATGATCACCTCAATAACTTCATTTTCTTGCAAACCAACTATGATATCTCCAATTATTTGTTGAAGCTTTTCAATTTCAATATCAATTGATTGTTCTAGAAATTCTTTATTATCTCCTTTGGCACTTAAACGCAAACGCAATTTAGCATAAGAAGGCAAAAACGCTAACTTAATAAAATCAGGAAGCTCTTTTTCCCAATTTTCAATTCTTTTAGCTACATTACTCTCATTCATACCATAGGTTTGTACTGTTTTATGTACAATATAGGGTAAGTGATAAGAATTTTGCAGTTTTGGCGAAACCTTATCTTGCATTAAGCCTTTCATTTCGGCAGGAACGCCTGGAAGAGAAATAAAAACTTTTCCGTTTTTATCAAACCACATTCCGGCTGCCGTACCAATTTTATTCTCTAAAACAGTTGATTTTTTTGGCAACATGGCTTGTTGAACATCAGAATCTGTAAAAGGAAAATTCATTCTGGCAAATATATTCTTTATATGCTTTAAAATATTTTCATTCATCACCAACTCATCATTAAAGTAATTGGCAAGTGTATGTTTGGTGATGTCATCTTTTGTAGGTCCCAAACCTCCGGTTAATATAATAATGTCAGCATTTTCTTCGGCTTCAGCCAAAGCTTTTAAAATATGTTTTTTATCATCCTGAATAGAAGTGATCTGATATACTGAAATTCCAATTTTATTGAGCTCTTTACTAATAAATGCCGAATTGGTATCTATGATCTGGCCTATGAGAATTTCATCTCCTATAGTTATTATTTCTGCTTGCATATTACAAATGTAAAAGTATTAAGTGATAATAAATCATTGAATTCACTTAATAATTCACAAATTTTTAAACCACATTGACTTACAAACAAAGATTTCTATTTAATTATTCACCAAAGCCAATTAGTTAATTCTATATATTTGTAATACATTTTTAAAACTAAATAATGAAAATTTCATTTTATTATACTTTAACCTTGTTTTTTATTGGGTTCAATATTTATTCTCAATCTGATAAAGAAAAAACCATTTCAATTCTCAATAATTTTTCTGAAAAATATAATAAGGCTGCAGTATTAGCGTATTCAAATAAAAATAGCAATGAGATTGCGTATGCTACAGGATTTTCAAATAGATTAGATAGTACACAAGTTGTAACTACCAACCTATTTGAGATTGGTAGTGCAAGTAAAATGTTTACAGCCATTGCTATTCTTCAACTTATAGAACAAAACAAACTATCACTTAAGACACCTATTTCAGAATTTTATCCAACGGGGAATATTCGGAATCTAGCAAATTTTGATGGAGAAAACTATTTCGATAAGGTAACTGTTGAAATGTTATTAAATCACACAAGTGGACTTATTGATTACCTCAATGTATATGGTGATGATAATATAGCTTTGAAGATATTTTCTGTAAAAGGGAAAACTTATAGTTTTGATGAGATTATAAAACTTTCTGTTGATCATGGAGATGCTAATTTTATCCCTGGTGAAAAATTTAAATATTGTAATACAGGTTATATTATCTTAGGAGATATAATAAACAAAATCACTAAAACCAACTGGAGAGATTATATACAAGTAAATATCTTTGACAAAGCTAAAATGAAGAATACTTATTTTGGATCAAGAATACCTGAAGTTGCAAAAAGGAAAGTTATAAAAGGTTATTATAACTTTAATCCATCTGATATGCCTCCAACACTTGCAGGTAGTGCAGGTGAAGTAATTTCTACCCTAAATGATCTTAAAAAATTCTTATCATACTGGCAAAATGGAAAGCTTTTTTACAAACCCGAAACTCTTCAATTGCAAAGAAACTCTGGTTTCAATAAAATGTATGAACATATAAAATCATTAGAATATGGCTATGGTGTCATGAGAATTAATGGCTTTTACGGTCATGGTGGACAAACTTTTGGATTCCAATCATATGTAACTTTTAATCCCGAAACAAAAAATTTATTTATTGTTGGTGTTAATGATGCTTCGGCAAGTGCTATGTTATTATTTTTCCAAATTGAAGGAATTTTTTTACAATAACCAAAAATATAAATATTAACAAATAATTGATATATCATCAAAATACTCTACTAAAATATGTTTGGTAATATCGTCTTTAGTTGGCCCAAGTCCACCTGTTACTATAATAATATCTGCATTTTCTTCGGCTTCAGCTATAGCTT
The DNA here is from genome assembly GCA_030617765.1 of Flavobacteriia bacterium. GTDB lineage: Bacteria > Bacteroidota > Bacteroidia > Flavobacteriales > Flavobacteriaceae > Namhaeicola. Next base: position 5,327 of record JAUWUU010000081.1, read on the forward strand.
TTAAGATATGAGCCCTCTCATCTTAAATAGAAGTAATTTGATACACAGAAACACCTATTTCATTAAGCTTTTCGGCAATCCATTTTGAATTAGTATCAACAATTTGACCTATTAATATTTTGTCTCCAATGGTTATTATTTCTGCTTGCATATTAGCAAAGGTAAATGGAATAATTGAAAAAAAATTAGGGTTATATTCTTTTTGATTTTTTTTTTACATTTGCCCCTTTAATTAACAGATCATTTAATATTATGAAAAAAATTATTTTATTTATTTTAATACTTGGAATAAGCAACTTTGCTGTATCTCAAAAATTGGTAGTTCATCATTTTGATGATAACGGCAATGAAACTAGGGTTGAAACATATAAACATGGTGATTTTATTGTAATTGCCCATGCTAAAGAAGGTAAAAAAATTCACTATTTTGAAGGTAAAATTACCGGTTTATATAAAAATAAAGGTGTTATTAAAGTCTTAGACTTAGCCAGAACTACTAGAGTAATGCCAATAGTAGGAAAAAAATTGAAAATTAACGAAATTGTAGGAGTAGCCAGACCTGACACAAAAGAAATGAAAAAGAGGGAAAGCAATGCAGTAGGCGCCATGGTTGCCGGAGCAATTGGTGCGGGTATTGGTGGAAGTACTGGTAATGCTATCATGTATGGTGCAGAAGGTGAAAGTATTGCAATTGATTTTTTCTCAAGAGAAAAAGTAGATAAGCAAAGTATTAAATGTGAAATTATTAAAGACTAAAATAATGAAAAACAAGATATTAAAATACATCTCTTTGGTAGTTTTTTCAGGACTACTTTTAACAAGTTGTGAAACTAAAAAAAATGAATCTACTAATAAAGAAAAATCTGAAACATCAGCTGTAAAAAAACAAAGCTGGACTACTGAAGCCGAACAGGCTTTTAAAGATAACTCCAATGGATTCTTAATAGCTCATTCCGTTGAGAATCCTGAAAAATATACCAATTGCCTGTTAAAAACCGTCATGGATAAATATCCAAATCCGGATGATGCTTTAGAACTTGATCAAAATGAATTATCCGTTCTATTTGAAAAATCTGCATGTATTAATGATCTTGTTTTAGTTAAGATCATTAGTGCATGGGATGAAGAAACAGAACAACTGTTTTTAAAGAATTGTATGTCTTCAGCTCAAAAAAATACTATGTCTGCTGATGAAGCTAAAACATACTGTGATTGTGCTTTAGCAAAAACAAAAAAAATTATTCCAAATCCTCAATATTTGATTGCACTTACCGATCAAGAGTACAATTCAATTCTTAAAGATTGTAAATAAGATTAAGCTAAAATTCAACATTTTAAAAGACTGTCATTTTTGATGGTTTTTTTTTGAACTCATTTAAATTTTTATTCTAAGCTAAATAAGAAAAATCATTCCTAATTAAATATTGTACTTTTGCTGATTAAATAATTAAGGTTATTAATAATGAATTTTAAAAATATAGTATTCAATATTTTCTTGCTTACAAGTCTATTATTGATTTCATGTAGTGACGATGATAATTCATTCGGTAATGAAGACCAGGATGTGAAATTTAATACATTTTCCTTTCTACATCAAAATAATCCAAGCCTGAATAATAATTATGGGTTCTTAATTGAGGATAATAAAATTAGCGTAAGACTTCCTTTTCAAGCTGATATAAAGAATCTGGTAGCTACATTCACACATAATGGGTCAGAAGTTCTAATCAATAATGAGTTGCAAGCAAGTGGGATAAGCTCAAATAATTTTTCAAATGTTTTAACTTATACCCTAAATAGCTCAAAAAATAAAACTTCAGTAAATGAAGTTGATGTAACCTATTTTACGGGCTTACCAATTATTTATATTAATACTAATGATAGAGTTCCAATTGATTCTAAAGAAGAATATCGTAAAGGTGATGTTCACCTTGATGGTGGCAGGCATTTTATGGATATGGCATCTTCAGAAATGAAGATAAGAGGAAGGGGTAATTCAACATGGTGGGTAAGTGATAAAAAACCATATCAACTTAAGTTTTCAGATAAAATGGAATTTCTTGAAATGCCAAAAGATAAAAAATGGATCTTTCTTGCGGAATTTTCTGATAAGTCTTTAATGAGGAATAGGATTGCTTTTGAAATGGGACACCTGAGCTCACTGGACTGGACTCCACAAAGCACTTATGCAGAGGTTGTTGTGAATGATGAATATAGAGGAACCTACAACGTTTCGCAAAAAGTAGAAGAGAGTGACAACAGGGTGGCTATTGGAGATACTGGTTATTTGTTGGAAATTGATCAATTGGACAGACTGGATCCTGATGATGTTTACTTTAAAACAAAAAAATTCTTAATTAATATCAAAGAACCAGAATTAGAATATGATAGCAGTGAATATAAATATGTCAAAGATTTACTAAATAACTTTGAAATTGTTTTGATGAGCGATGATTTTACCAATCCTGAATTGGGCTATGAAAAATATATAGATGTGGATAGTTTTATTGACTGGTATTTGATCAATGAAATTACAAAAAATCAGGATTCAAGAAATTTTTCAAGCATTTTCTTAAATTTAATTCCTGGTGAAAAAATAAAAATGGGTCCTATCTGGGATTTTGATCTTGCTTTTGGAAATGTAAATTATTCTGAATGTGAACATCCTGAAGGGTTTTGGATAAAACATCATCACTGGTATGCAAGATTATTTGAAGATCCTGTTTTTAAAAATAAAGTAAAAGAACGATTTAGTCATTTTAGAAATAATCAGAGTTTTATTATTGAAAAGATAGATTCCTTTGCGCTACAGCTCCAATGGGCACAATATGAAAATGATAAAAAATGGAATTTATTTGGTAGATATGTTTGGCCAAATCCTGTTTTTTTTAATTCCCATAAAGAAGAAGTTGAACATCTAAAAGACTGGTATATAAAACGTATGAATTGGCTAGATAATGCTTTTAAAGATCTTTAAATATTACCATAAATACATAACACCATTTCTTTGTGGTTTCCTAGGATTTTAGATTTTTCTCAACCTGACTTTTCAATTAAAACAACCCATCAGGTGTAATACCCAACCATTTAAAGTATGTCATTGCCATAATGATTGAAATACCCCAGGCAATAAACTGCATAGTAATTCCATACTTAAATGCATCGGTCATACTATACATATCGGTTTGATATAAAAGTAAAGCAGGTTTACTGTTAAATGGTAAAACATAAACATGTTCTATCAACAAGGCTACCGGAAATGCCAAACTCATGATTGGAAAACCAAAACGCACGGCTACACCTATCGCAATTGGCACAAAAATCATAGAACGCATGGTTTTTGATTGCATAAAAAGAGCGCTAAAAACCATTCCTCCGGTCAGCACTACATACAAAAGCCAAAATGGTGTAGTATCACCAAAACCCATTGCATCAAAGGCAGCATTTACTGATATTTGCGGCAGATCGGTTACTTTAAATCCTGCACCCAAAGTATAGGCGCCGGCAGAGAATAATAGAAGGTGCCAGGGTATATCTACATCATTCCATTTTACAATTCCGATTCTTGGCAACAAAGCAACAATACCACCAACAAAAGCAACTGCTGTAGGGCTAATACCGTGATATCTATCGGTTACCCAAAGTGCTAAGATACTTCCAAATATAGCCAAGGATTTAATTTCATTAAAACTAACCGGTCCTAATTTTTTTAATTCTTTTTTTAAGCTATCCATCCCTCCTTCAATCTGAGGTTTTCTTTCTTCTGGTGATAACGGAAATATTATTTTCATTCCTACAAACCACCCAATGATCATCAATAACATGGCCACAGGAAATGCCGCTTCCATCCATTGAGAGAAAAATACATCAACGCCTAATGCTCCTGCTATTAGAGATGCTGCCAATAAGTTTGCACCCGATCCTGTTAGAAAGGATGCAGCACCCATATTGTTTTGAAATAAATTCTGTAAAACTACATTTCGTCCAAAGTTATTTTTAGATTTACTTGTTGCTCCATAAATTGCAGCAACAACCATAAATACCGGCAATAGAATAGCTGCTTTTGCTGTCGTAGCAGAAATAAACAATGATAAAACAAGATTGATCACTAAAAAACTAAAAATTACTGAATTAGCATTATGTCCAAATTTTACAATAAACCAAAGTGCAAATCGCTTGGCTACACCTGTTGCAACTAACATACTTGCCAAAATAAACGACATAATATTCAACCACATTACTTTATGGCCTAATTGATGATAAGCATCAACCTCAGGTAAAGTTCCCGTAAGCACCAATGAAATAATTAAAATTAATGAAGTTAAATAATTTGGAATTGCTTCGGTAATCCAAAGAATTAAAGATGCTACAAATATAGCCAGCATGGCTTTATTTGAATGAATAAAATTTTCCATACCAATGGTATCAAAATTTTCTCTGGCACTAGCACTTAATTTTTCTACATCAAAATTATGCAGAAAAGAAAAATCAAAAACATAAAGAATTAATATAAAGGAAATAATGGCTAATGGAGCCCCAATTTTCACTAAGAATTTTTCGAATTTTGATTTTTCCCTTACCGGAAGCTTTTCCATTCGGTAATTGTTCATATCCAGAACATCGTAACCTTCTTCTTTTTCTTCTACTTTTTGTATTGCTTCTACCATCTCTTTAGTTTTTCAAGGGTTTGGGATTTTAAAGAAATTTTAACTTAAAATATCTTTATAAAAACTAAAAACCTTAGAATTCTAAACTTAATAAATTTTTGCTTAAGATTAATTGAAGGACTGTTTGATTAAAAAAAAACAGTCCTTTTTTAAATTTTACCAGTTTTTATATGGATTTTTCATTAACATAGAGTTGTAATATTTTACTTGTCCTGTTACTTCTTCTCCCAACCATTCAGGTTTAGAAAATTCAGTATCTTCACTTGGTAATTCAATTTCAGCTACAGTTAAGCCTTCATTTTCTCCATAAAATTCATCTACTTCAAAAATAAGATCGCCGCCAGCTTTAACGATAAAACGGGTTTTATCAATAGAACCAGGTTCACTAATCGCCAATAAGGCTTTTGCATCTTCAACTGAGATCTCTTTTTCCCATTCAAATCTTGAAGCACCACTTTCATTTCCAATTCCTTTTATTGTAAGAAAACCTTTATCACCTTTAATTCGAATACGTACCGTTCTTTCAGGTACTGTAGAAAGGAATCCTTGAACAATTTTTGTTGATTTAGTGATATGTTTTTTATAATCTCCTTTTACTAAAAACTTTCTTTCAATTTCTCTATTTGCCATAATTTTTGTTTTGAGTTTTGAGTTTCGGGTCATTAGTTTAACAATAAACTCGAAACTCGAAACATTAATTTTAGTTTGCTAATGGTTTGTTGATCCAACCAATAACTCTTTTAATTGCTTGTAAATAATTTAAGTTTTCGAACCCTTCTAATTTACAATCTTCCATAGTTTTTAATATATCATTAACTTCGGTTGATTCCGAATTGATAGTAACTACTTTTGCTCCGTTGATCAATACATTTCCTGTTTCACAAATTGTATCGTTAACCATGTAACCAAATCTTTGTTTGTGTACTTTAACCCCCTGTAGATCTGCATGAGCATCTATCATTGCCAAGAATTCTTCTAAGGTATATGTATCTTGAGTCAAGGCTGGCATTTCAACCTGAAAAGCCGGAAATACATCATTTTCCAATACTTCTTTTGCAATAGGGAATTCACCTTTCATCAAAGGATTCCATTGTTCTAAACCATCTACAGTTTGCACATAGGTTTTAATATCCATCTTACCATCACGTATCTTTGTGTTGTTTATATCATTCGTTTTTGACACGATATAAATTTCATCAGATTCTCTTTCCCAAACTTTTTTAGGTACCGGTCCTGATAAACGAGCCATCAATTTAGCTGATTCGTCAAAGTTTTGACCGAAAGTTCTAAACTCAAATCTAGGTTTAGAGATCTCTCCAATTTTCATTTCTGGTTTTGCCATAATATTTTTTAAATTTTGTAATTTTTAGTTTTGTGGTTTTTTAAATAT
>JAUWUU010000163.1 GCA_030617765.1 Flavobacteriia bacterium
TTCAAAAACACCATCACCAATTTCTAAGATCGAGATATCAAATGTACCTCCACCTAAATCGTAAACAGCAATTTTTTTATCGTGACCAGATTTATCTAAACCATAAGCCAATGCTGCTGCAGTTGGTTCATTAATTATACGGCTAACTTTTAAACCTGCAATTTCACCTGCTTCTTTAGTAGCCTGACGTTGTGCATCATTAAAATATGCAGGAACAGTTACAACTGCTTCTTTAACATCGTGCCCTAAATAATCCTCTGCGGTTTTTTTCATTTTTTGCAAAACCATTGCTGAGATTTCTTGAGGCGTATATAATTTACCGTCAATATCTACTCTTGGTGTATCATTATCGCCTTTTACAACTTTATAAGGCACTCTTTCTGCTTCCATTTTAGATTCAGAATATTTATTGCCCATAAATCTTTTGATAGAATAAATCGTTTTAGTTGGGTTAGTAACAGCCTGACGTTTAGCAGGGTCACCAACTTTTCTTTCACCGCCTTCTACAAAAGCAACTATTGACGGTGTTGTTCTTTTACCTTCGGCATTAGGAATTACTACCGGCTCATTACCTTCCATTACTGAAACACATGAATTGGTTGTTCCTAAATCTATTCCTATTATTTTACTCATAATATTATATTTTAAAATTTTTGTCTTTTTATTTTGTTTAACTGTTGCTGTATATTCAATCATTATGCCATTCATAAATCTCTCAATTATTGACATAAAATGACATTTTTTAGTGACATAGTGGCAGAATGATTAAGTTTATATCTTAAAATCACTGTGTCACCGAATTATTATCAATTTATATATTTTCATTTTCCTTTCTTATTTCCGACATTTGTAAAAATTTAATAATATGCTTGGATTAAAATCTGATACCGATAAAGAATGGGTAAAAATTGCCGAAGATAATTTACAACAATTGTTAACTGATCATGCTTTTGCTGAACAAAAAGCAGCTGCTTCTGCAGTTTCAATTATCATTAACTATTCTGAAGAAACTAAAATGGTTCAGGCCATGAGTGATATTGCTATTGAAGAAATGGAACATTTTAAAATGGTGCATGATATTATGGTTTCAAAAGGAATGGCTTTAGGTATGGATCAAAAAAGTGATTATGCCAAACACTTGATCAAATATTTCCCTAAAACAAAAGACCGTACTGAAAGTCTGATCAACCGCTTGCTGGTTTCTGCAATTATCGAAGCTCGCAGTTGTGAACGTTTTAGTGTATTATCTAAAAATATGAACGATAAAGAACTGGCCAAATTCTTTGGTGACCTTTTAGCTTCTGAAGCTGGTCATTATAAACTGTTTTTAGGATTTGCCAGAAAGTATCAGGATAGAGAAATTGTAGATCAAAAATGGGATGACCTTCTAAATTATGAAGCTGAATATATGAAACAACAAGGTAAATTGCCTTTGGTTCATGGGTAAATTTGTTACAAATTTTGGTTTTAAATTTTGAAATTTGAAGATTATATAATTTGAAGATTTGAAAATATCTTTGTCATTTCCTTCTAATTAACTTATGAAATTCTATTTAATAAACTCAATACTCAAAGGATAATTAGGAGCTTCACCATTATTTGCCTTAATAGCATTAATAATAGGAAAGATTGTACAAAAAATTCCAATACCAATTAACCCTAAAATACCCAATCCCAATAATAAGATTAAAGGAATACAAATAATGGCATAAATTAACATACTCAATTGAAAATTTATAATAGATTTTCCATGCTCATCCATATGATAAATCTTATCTTTATTTGTCAACCATAATATTAACGGAACTACAAATCCACCAAACCCGGTAACAATATCTAATAGCTGACTCAAATGGGTTAGCATTAATGTTTGTCTATCTTCTTTCATTCTATACTTTTTATATACGACGTTGTTATCATAAATTTGTTACGTAACTTTGTAGAATCATTGATCAAATTAAATGCAGCAAGTCAATACTATAAAAAATGATACTATCATTGCTTTAGCTACCTCTTCGGGTGTTGGCGCAATTGCTGTTATTAGGCTTTCTGGTGATAGCGCAATTTTTATTGTAAATAATTTTTTTCAATCAAAATCAGGTAAAAAAGATCTAACAAAAGTTAAGTCGCACACCATTCATTTGGGAAATTTGGTAGATGGCAACAGAATTATTGATGAAGTTTTGATTTCTGTTTTTAAAGATCCACATTCTTATACGGGCGAAAATATAGTCGAGATTTCTTCTCATGGTTCCGTATATATTCAACAAGAAATATTACAATTATTTTTAAAAAATGGTGTCCGTCATGCAGATGCCGGCGAATTTACATTGCGTGCATTCCTTAACGGAAAAATGGATCTTAGCCAGGCAGAGGCTATTGCTGATCTTATTGCTTCAGATTCTAAGGCATCACATCAAATTGCCATGCAACAAATGCGAGGTGGTTTTTCTACAGAAATTGAAAATTTACGCAAACAATTACTAAATTTTGCTTCATTAATCGAATTAGAATTAGATTTTGCAGAAGAAGAAGTTGAATTTTCGGATAGGAATCAGTTTCAGGAATTGGTAAATAAAATCAGAAATGTTTTAAAAAATCTGATCGATTCCTTTGCTGTTGGTAATGTTTTAAAAAATGGAATTCCGGTAGCTATCGTTGGAGAACCCAACGTTGGAAAATCAACGCTACTCAATGCTCTACTAAATGAAGAAAAAGCTATTGTTTCTCATATTGCAGGTACAACCCGCGATGCAATTGAAGATGATATTTCAATAAACGGTGTTACTTACAGGTTTATAGATACTGCAGGAATTAGAGAAACAGTAGATGAGATTGAAAGTATCGGCATAAAAAAGACCTTTGAAAATATTGAAAAGGCTCAATTGGTCTTACACTTAATGGAAGCCAGGCAAATTCAAAATTCAAAATTTAAAATTCAAAATTTAGAGAAGCAATATCCCAATAAAAAAATACTTACTATCATTAATAAAACAGACCTTCTTAGCGAAGCAGAAAACTCAAAACTCAAAACTCAAAACCTGCCACGCCGGCTGGCGGGCTCAGAACTCATCCTCCTTTCTGCCAAAAATAAAACCGGTATTGACACATTAATTCAAAATCTTACTGATCTGGCAAATACCGGAATATTGAGCAATAACCAAACTATTGTTAGCAATTCACGCCATTTTGAAGCATTGAACAATGCCTTAAAAGCCATTTTAGAAGTTCAAAAAGGAATTGACAATAACATCAGTTCTGATTTAATTGCCATTGATATTCGTGAGGCACTTTATCACCTCGGACTCATCACCGGAGCAATTTCAACCGAAGATCTACTTGGAAATATTTTTGCTAATTTCTGTATCGGAAAGTAAATAAGGTCCAAACTTTATTCTAGTCAACTAAAAAATAGAATTGTAATATCATCAGGGCTGACCTTAGTTCCTATTTACTATTAATCATTAAAAATCACATATAAATACCTGAATTATAACATAATATCAACTTTTTCTAATAAAAAAAGTATGAGCTACTCTTAAAAAAAATATACTTTTTTAAACAACTTAATTATATTTAGTAAATTCGTAAAAATTCAATCACTTATGAAAAAAATCATACTCCTTTTTTCAATACTATTTATAATTGGAAAATCCTAT
>JAUWUU010000084.1 GCA_030617765.1 Flavobacteriia bacterium
AACGGTGTTTCACTCTATATTGAAAATCTCGGTATGAGAACTCTTGTTGATGGTAAAATGAATTATACCATTAAAATGATGATATCGGTAATGGGGAGTTTTTCGGAAATAGAGAACGAGATTAGGAGAGAACGTCAGATGGAAGGGATAGAGATAGCTAAATCACTCGGTAAATACAAGAACCGTAAACAACGTGGTAAGGAATCTACAATCAAGTTTATTCAGAAGTATAAACGTCCAATTGAATTATTAGAACAAGGGTACAAGGGTTCTCACGTTTGTAAGATTTGTAATCTGAATAAAAATACGGTTTCAAAGATTAAGAAATTTATTGAACCTCAATTGAGAGTAGGATGAAAAATCAATCTAAAATATTAAAGGAAGAAGAACGAGATTTATGGTATAAGAAAATGGGTGAAAGAATTCCTATTAACCCAGGGGATGAACCAGTAGTTGGTTTGATGGAGTGGGTTGATTTGATGGTTCGGTATAATTGTTTAGGATAGTTTAGTGAGTTTATAAATTCACCAAATCAAGACATACCCTATACTAATAATTACTCTTAAAAATATCTCGTAAATTCGATTTCAACAAGGTACTTCGTTTACTTTCTTCACTTATTTGATTTTAAAAATTATACTATATTGATATTCTGTATATTATATTCATCACATTCTTAATTACCGTTTAGGACTTAACACAGAAGCACTAAGTCCGGCTAAAAAAGCGAAACCCCATAGAATAATAACCAATATAACAAGTTTTAAGATCTTCCCTTTTTTAATCAATTCAATTGGTTTCAATAAAAAATTTAAGATCAATAGGATAATCCCAATATGTAAACCAGATATTGCCAATATGTGAACCGCTCCGGCATTTTTGTAATTTTCAAATAGATCGGTTGAGATATCCTGTCGTTGACCTAATAATAATGCATTTATTATTGCCAGTTGATCTTTAGAAAAATTAAACTTTTGAAGATTTTGATTAATCTTATTTCTCACTCTTGAAGCAAATCCTTTTATTGTGCTTTTTTTATCAGATAATAATAAAATTTCACAATCTTTCAGTTTTATTTGATGGTAGATCTGTTGCTTTTGCAAATACTTTTTATAGTTAAATTCATATGGATTTAAATTTGGTTTTATGAAAATAATTTCATTTTTAACTAAAATAACATCATCTACATTAAACTCTCTGGTCACACTATCCTTCAAAATACTTAGCAATATTTTTCCTTTTACATTTTGATTATTAATCTGTACAACATTTGCCCAATAACTTTGATAAAATGAATTTGTTTTTAAGATTTTATCAATCTGTAATATTGTTTGATTCTCCTTAGCTAAAAATTTTGAATAATGTTTCTTATTTAAAGTATCAATATGAATTGTAATCGTTGCAATTCCTATAAAAATAAAAATTGTAAATGAAATCATTGAAAAACTAAGTGGAGTTTGAAAAGTTTTATTTGCTTTAAAAAATAAGAGGATTAATATTATAGTTAAAAGCAATATGCCAATCAACAAATATTCATATTGAAAGGTAAATCGATAACCCAAAAGTATTCCTGTACACAAGAAAAAAATAAGCCAAGTGGGTATATAATCTAGCTTTAACATTATAAGGATATTATTAGATTGTTCTTATTAATACCTTATTTTCGCCTTTGTAAACATTTTAAATACAAAATTTGAGTTCAGCACAAAAAATTTCATTTTCTAACATTAATAAATTGGCTATTCCTGCTATTATTTCAGGAATAGCTGAGCCTTTATTATCGATAACCGATACTGCCATTGTTGGAAATATCGATTTAAACCCTATTGAATCACTTGCTGCAGTTGGAATAGCAGGGTCATTTATTTCTGCTTTGGTATGGATCTTAGCGCAAACCCGTTCAGCAATTTCTGCAATAATCGCTCGATATTTAGGAGCCAAAAAAATTGATGAAATTGCCACTCTACCAGCTCAGATCATCACTATAAATATACTTTTAAGTTTTATTATTTATTTTATAACCGTCTTTTTTGTAGATGAAATTTTTACACTTTATAATGCAAGCGGATTAGTCTTAAAATACTCCGTTAGTTATTATAAAATAAGGGCTTTGGGTTTGCCTTTTACCCTTTTTGTTTTTTCTGTTTTTGGAGTTTTTAGAGGCTTACAAAATACTTTTTGGCCTATGGTAATCAGTATAGTTGGGGCAGTGTTAAATGTGGGTTTGGATTTTATTTTAATATATGGCATTGATGGTTTTATACAACCAATGCATATTGAAGGTGCAGCCTGGGCTAGCGTAATTGCACAATTTATTATGGCGCTTTTAGCTTTGATCTTTTCAATTAAAAAAACACCTTTTTCATTGCGATTAACTTTTCCTTTCCATCCTGAAATTAAAACAATTTTATCTTTGAGTTTTAACTTAATAATTCGTGCTATTGCTTTAAATATTGCACTTTATTTAGCCAATGCATATGCTGCAAAATACGGAACAAATTATATAGCAGCCCAAACAATTGCTTTTCAAATTTGGTTGTTTTTTGCTTTTTTTATTGATGGTTACGCGAGTGTTGGTAATATTATGTCAGGAAAATTTGTAGGTGAAAATAATTATAAACAAATATGGAATTTGAGTCGTGACCTAAGCAAATATACTTTGATCATCACAGTAATTTTAGGAGTATTCTGTTTTGCTTTTTATAATGAAATTGGATTATTATTTACCAAAGATAAAAATGTTCTTCAGTTGTTTTATTCAATATTTTGGATTGTGATTTTAATGCAGCCTATCAATGCAATTGCTTTTGTTTTTGATGGCATCTTTAAAGGAATGGCTGAGGCAGTAACTTTACGCAATACGTTAATCATTGCCACATTTTTAGGTTTTATTCCTTTTTTGCTGATAGGCGATTATTTTAATTTGAAATTATATGCCATTTGGATTGCTTTTACCATTTGGATGATCTTAAGAAGCGGTATTTTAATAGGTGTTTTTCGAAAAAAATTCTTAAAACATTAATAATTATTTTACTCTGCTGATCGTTAAGCCATCTCTAATAGGAAGCATAACAGTTTCAATTCTTGGATCACTTTTTAGTAATTTATTATACGATATTAAGGCAATCGTATCCAAATCTTTTGGATTAGGTTTTTTAGTAACTTTTCCGCTCCACAAAACATTATCTGATAAAATAACACCCCCTTGATTCATTTTATCAATAATCAAATTAAAATAATTTACATAATTGATTTTATCAGCATCAATAAAAACCAAATCAAATTTATCTTCAATTTTAGGAATTACATCAAGAGCATTCCCCAAATATAATTTTATCTGATCTTTATATTCTGACCTGTCAAAATATTTTTTTTGAAAATTAATTAACTCTTCATTGTGATCTATAGTGTGTAATAAACCTTTTGTTTGCAAACCTTCTGCCAAACACAATGCTGAATAACCTGTATATGTACCGATTTCTAAAATAGATTTAGGCTTACTGAGTTTTGAGATCATCGATAATAATCTACCCTGATAGTGACCACTTAACATTCTAGGTATAAGCATCTTTTGCCAGGTTTCTTTTTTGAGTTCCTGTAAAAGAAGAGGTTCGCTTTGAGAATGTTCAACAGCATAAGAATCAATATTTTTTAGTATAAAATCCATTTTTATAGAATAGGGGCAATCAATCTGGCCAATGAACTCATCGCTTTTTTATACCAAGGCCAATTTAACAACTCATTAATATTTAATTTATAGGCATCTTTTAAATCAGCTTCAAACTGACTTTTCAATTCTAATGCTTTTTCTTTATCAACTATAAACGCATTCACTTCAGCATTAAGATCAAAACTGCGCTGATCCATATTTGTACTTCCAATAGTACAAATACTACTGTCTACTATCATTGTTTTTGCATGCATCATACCCTTTTTATAATAATAAACTTCAATACCATTTTTTAATACCTCTTTTAGATAAGTTTGTGATGCATAATATGCTGATGCTAAATCTGTTTTTTGGGGTATTAATAATTTAATCTTTACACCGCTTTTAGCTGTAATTATTAAAGCTTTTAAGATGATTTCATTGGGTAAAAAATATGGTGTAGAGATCAATACCTCTTCTTTGGCATTTGTTATCACTCCAAAAAATGCCTCCATAATATGTTGGAAATCTGCTCCATAATCACTTCCTATAATACATGTTGGGATTTGAGATTTAATAATTTTAAAATCTGTATTTTGATTGGGTTCAATTTTTTTTCCACTTACAAAAAACCAGTCACTAATAAATAATAATTGCAAATCAAAAACGGCTTCTCCTTTTATCATCATGTGAGTATCACGCCAAAAAAGATTGATAGAATTTGGATTGATATACTTATCCGAAATATTTATCCCTCCTAAAAATCCTGTATAATCGTCTATTACAACAATTTTTCGATGATTTCTGTAATTTGCTTTATGGGCAAATCTCGAAAAAAATACAGGCATATAAGGTTTGATCTCAACATTGTGTTTTTTTAATTTTTTTACTGCTTTCTTTGAAATTGAGCTTCCAACAGGATCATATATTACTTTAACATCAATCCCATCCGAAGATTTATTACACAAAATTTCAATTATTTTATTCCCAATATTATCATCATTAAAAATATAATACTCCAAATAAATTGTTTTTTTAGCTTTTTCCAATTCATCTATCAAAACAAGAAATTTTTCTTCACCATTAACTAAAAACTTAATTTCGTTTTTATCAGTGAATTGCACATGATCAATATTGTAAAAAAGTGTAGGTATTTTTTGTGTAATACCAGGTATCTTAATTATATCTTCTTTGTTTTTCTCCCTATTATTCGAGGATTGAATAAATTCAACCTGGTAGTTCCTCAAACGAGTAAACAACTTTTTCTTCTGATAGTGAACTCCTAATAAAAAATAAAGTAAAACTCCTCCAATTGGAAATAACAATAACAAAAAAATATAGGCAAATGATTTTGCAGGTTTTTTATTATCTAAAATGATTCCAATAATTAAAAAACTAATAAAAATATAGTAAATAATTACTACATAACTTTTTAAATTATAAATATCTTCCATATAAAATGTAAGTTATACTAACTCAAAGGTATAAAAAAAGCAGAATTTTTTAAAATAATTCTACCTTTTATGAGTGTAATTGAAATAAGTTATTTTTTTGAAATATCTTTTATTTGAATTTTTAATTTTTCTTCCAGATCTTTTTTCTCTTTATCAATTAAATGATCATTTTTACAACTATCATCAAAATATTTTCCCAATAATTTCGTCATATAATTATTTTGCATTGAGTAGGCTCTACAATGCTTACATAACAATAAATGAATATTTAATTTGAATTTCTCAAATATTGAAGCTTCTCCATATTGATTCTTATCGCAAATAGAAGTTGCCTCATCACATGTTATCATTATTTTTTTCATTTCTTCCTATTTATTAAACCAGTTCTCTTCTACACATTTTCTTAATTGTAATCTTGCTCTATGAATAATCACCCATAGATTTGACGATGTAATCCCTAATTCATTACATATTTCTTCAGTTTCATATTCCTGTACAGTTTTTAATAAAAAGACCATTTTGTATTTCTCAGGTAATCCTGAAATACAATCATTTAAAGCTTTTTTTAATTCGTCATTTTCAATTTTCTTTTCTGATTCATTATCCCAGCTTTGTGGAACACGTTCTTCTAACCAACTACCTTTATTTTCACCCTCATCATAAAAATTCATTCTCACTTCTTTCTTCCCTTTAGCAGAATTAATTTTACGATAATGATCAATTATTTTTCTTTTTAATATTGAAACCAACCATGTTCTTTCCGAAGCTTGTCCTCTAAAATTATTTTGCCCTTTTATCCCTGAAAAAAAAGTCTCCTGAACCAAATCTTTGGCTAAATCATGATCATTAACACGTGTTATAGTATAATTAAATAAATAATCCGCATGTAATTTTACCCAATCATCAGGTTTTAAAATATGTTTTTTAGTAAAAGTCAAAATATCAATGTTATACTCGTTGTAGGTAAAGATAAATAAAACAGATTATAATATGAGACCTTTGTAAAATTAATAATGTTGTAATAAAACCTTTTTGTTTTCAAATTATCTTAAACTCGATTTCAAAAGAACTTTAAAAATTCCATTAATTTATAAAACAAAGAAAGAACCAAAATTATGATCCTTTCTAAACTTTTTAAAAATATTATACTTGTAGCAGGAAATTAATACACTATTATTCTACTGTACATTTTGATTTATTGTATTCGTAGTTCATTCTGGTAATATCCAGTAATGGAACTTCTTGTGGGCAAACCATAGCACAGGCACCTGTATTTGTACAACTACCAAAACCTTCATCATCATGTGCATTGACCATCCAAACTACACGCTCAGCGCGCTCAACCTGACCTTGAGGTAATTTTGCCAAATGAGCAATTTTTGCTGACATAAATAAAGCAGCTGATGAATTTTTACAAGTAGCAATACAAGCACCACATCCTATACATGCAGCGCTATCAAAAGCGCTTTCGGCAATATTATGATGGATTGGTATAGTGTTAGCTTCTGGGGCCATTCCTGTAAAAGAAGAAATATAACCACCCGCCTGAATAATATGATCCATTGAAGTTCTATCAACTTTTAGATCTCTAATTACCGGAAATGAATTTGCTCTAAAAGGCTCAATAGTGAGTGAATCACCATCTTTAAAAGATCGTAAATGGGTCTGACAAGTTGTGTAATGTCCCTCAGGTCCATGTGCTTGACCATTAATAACTAGTGAACATTGTCCGCAAATTCCTTCACGACAATCATGATCAAATTCAACAGTTCTTTCTCCTTTTACTGCAAGTTCTTCATTAAGAACATCCAACATTTCTAAAAAGGACATATCTGTACTTAAATCTGATAATTTATAAGTTACTAATTTCCCTTTGGTTTTGGCATTTTCTTGTCGCCATATTTTTAATGTTAATTTCATATCCATTAGTATTGAGCCCACCTGCCTGTGTGACAGGTTTTGAGTATTGAGAAGTGAGAAATCTAAATCCTCACTACTAATATCTCAATATTATTATTTATAACTTCTTGTTTTTACTTCTATATCGTTAAATTCCAGTTGTTCTTTATGTAAATTCCATTCTTCTCCTTTCATCCATTCCCAGGCTGCAGAATACATAAAGTTTTTATCATCCCGTACTGCTTCTCCATCTTTAGTTTGATATTCTTCACGGAAGTGTGCGCCACAACTTTCATTTCTACTTAAAGCATCAATGGCCATCAGTTCAGCTATTTCTAAATAATCAGCTAATCTACCTGCTTTTTCTAATTCAGAATTAGGTCCTTTATCATCTCCTGGAACAGCAACATTAGTCCAAAACTCATCTCGTAATTTTTTAATTTCTTCAATTGCCCATTTTAATCCCTTCTCATTTCGAGACATAGCAACTTCTTTAAACATAACTTTCCCCAATCTACGATGAATTCTATCTACAGGCATATTTCCTTTGATGGCTAAGATCTTTTCTAATTGTGCTTGTACTTCTTTTTCAGCTTTATCAAATTCAGGAGTATCTGTAGCAATTTTACCCGTACGAATTTCATTTGAAAGAAAATTAGAAATTGTGTTTGGTAAAATAAAATTACCATCTACAGAAGCTTGTAAAAGTGAATTTGCACCCAAACGATTTGCGCCATGGTCAGCAAAATTTGCTTCACCTACAGCAAATAAACCAGGTATAGAAGTTTGTAACTCATAATCAACCCATAATCCTCCCATAGAGAAATGGGCTGAAGGAGCAATTTTCATAGGTTCTTTATAGGCATTAATTCCTGTAATTTTTTCATACATGTTAAATAAATTACCATAACGCTCTTTAATTGTTGCTTCTCCTAACTTTTCAATAGCAGTTTTAAAATCAAGATAAACCGCATTTTTTAAAGGTCCAACACCATGTCCGGCATCCATTCTTTCTTTAGCTGCCCGAGACGCTACATCTCTTGGTACTAAATTACCAAATGCAGGATATCTTCTTTCTAAATAATAATCTCTGTCTTCAGTAGGGATATCTCCAGGTTTTCTGTCATCATCTTTATTTTTTGGTACCCAAATCCGACCGTCATTACGTAAAGATTCAGACATTAAGGTTAATTTAGATTGATGTTCACCTGCTTGTGGTAAAGCGGTAGGATGAATTTGAGTCCATGAAGGATTTGCAAAATATGCTCCTTTTTTATGAGCACGCCAGGTAGCAGAACCATTAGAGTTCATTGCTAAAGTAGAAAGATAAAAGATTTTACCAAATCCACCAGTACCCAATACAATTGCATGAGCTGAATGACGTTCAATTTTACCTGTAACCAGATCTCTTACAATTACACCTCTTGCTTTTCCATCAACTACAACAATATCTAATATTTCATGACGACTATATTGTGTTAAATTTCCTGTTTTAACTTGCTTCATCATAGCCTGATACGTTGCTAATAATAGCTGTTGACCAGTTTGACCACGTGCATAAAATGTTCTGGAAACCAACACGCCTCCAAAAGAACGATTGCTTAAATAACCACTATATTCGCGACCAAATGGCACACCTTGAGCTGTCATATGATCAATCAGATCAACAGAACATTGAGCCATTCTATAAACATTGGCTTCACGAGAACGATAATCACCACCTTTTACTGTGTCATAAAACATTCTGTAAATGTTGTCTCCGTCATTTTTATAATTCTTTGCAGCATTTACACCTCCTTGGGCTGCTACAGAATGCGAGCGTCTGGCGGAATCTTGAAAAAAGAATACTTTTACATTATAACCCAGTTCGGCCAATGATGCGGCAGCACCACCTCCTGATAATCCCCCTCCTACAACAATCACATCTATTTTTTTGCGATTTGCCGGATTTACAATATTGGTAGTATCAAGATAATTTTGCCATTTATCTTTTAAAGGTCCTTTTGGAATTTTTGCGTTAAGAGCCATAATTTTTTTATTTGAAGTAAAGAATGATTGGGATAATAGCGTATAAAACTGCCATAACTATTCCAAAGCACAAAGCGATATATTTAATAATTCCCATTATACGTTTAGGATATACTCCCAATGTTCGGTGAGCACTTTCTATACCGTGCACTAAATGAAAACCTAATGCGATAATACCTATTTCGTAAACAACTAATACCCACCATTCTTTAAAGGTAGCTAATACTAAATTGTATAGATCGTGTTCGTTTTCTAACACCTTATATTGAAGCCAAAATTGCGCCATGTGAATAAAGATAAAAATACCAATAATTGTTCCTAAAATACCCATATTACGAGAATACCAACTACTTGTAGAATTATCTGTTACCTGATATTTGTCTCCCTTTGCTTTATTGTTATTTAAAGTTATTAATAAAGCATCAATAACATGTACAATAAGTGCAGCATATAGTACCCACGCTACTAAAGTTATTGGCCAAAAATGCACTAAAAAATGAGAGTATGCATTGTACATATCATGTGCATTTGCAACATTTCCCCAAAATTCAATCGGAAAATAGGAATCCGGAATAATTAATATAAGATTTCCAACAAGGTGAATTATTAGAAAAAAACTGATGAAAAGGCCGGTAAAAGCCATTAGGTTCTTACGCCCAATCGATGTTTTGAATAAACCTTTTTTAATTGCCATAAGGTTATTTTTTTATTATTATGCGAGCAAAGATAAAATGGTTAATCTTTAACAAGCATGATTTTTATCAGACTCTAACAAAAATAATTATTTATACTTAATCTAAATTATTGATTAGAAACCATTTTTCAATTGTAATCAAAAATACAAAAAAATCAACTTGCTGTTACTTTTAATGATATAAATCCAAATAATTTCTAAAATTTAAATACATACAATTTTATTCGCTTTTCTTCCTAACATCCATATTACTAATTTTACTACCTTTAAAGTATGGGAAAATCATTAAAACTTGCCTTAGTTCAAACTGATAATATTTGGGAAAATATTGATAAAAATTTAAAGCGCTTAACTTTAAAATTAAATTCTATTTCTAATGATGTAGATATTATCGTTTTACCTGAATTATTTTCAACAGGTTTCACGATGAAAGCAGAAAAAGTGGCTGAAAATATGGATGGAAAAGCCGTTAAATGGATGCTTGATCAGGCAAAAATTAAAGGGTCTTTGATTATTGGTAGTTTGCTTATTAGTGAAAATAATACATTTTATAATCGTTTGGTTGTTACTTTTCCCAATGGAGAAATAAAATATTATGACAAACGACATTTATTTTCGTATGCTAAAGAAGATCATGTTTTTAGTACCGGAAACAAAAAACTTGTTTTTGAATATAAAGATTTTAAAATTTGTCCTTTGATCTGTTATGATCTTCGTTTCCCGGTTTGGGCCAGGAATACTGATAATTATGATATTTTGATTTATGTAGCGAATTGGCCAAACGCCCGAATGTTTGCCTGGGATACGCTATTAAAAGCCCGTGCTATAGAAAATTTAAGCTATGTTGTTGGTGTTAACAGAGTTGGAATTGATAATAATGATTTGATCTATACAGGTCACTCAGCTGTGTATAATGCTATGGGTGAAACTTTATTAGATTTTGAAGAAAGTAAACAGAATATTAAAATGATTACTTTACAAAAAGATCATATTATTGAAACCAGAAATAGATTTAGATTTTTAGATGATCAGGATGAATTTGAGATAAAATAAAAATCCTTGTTAAAAAATTAACCATTTAAATATCAGCAAAGAATAGTAGATTAAAACCTCTACATATCAAATAAATAAAGGAATTACTAAAAATATTTTCTATGTCATCTATCTCTGCGATTTCACCACAAAGAATTCAATATATCATATTAAAAATCTCTATATGGAGCATCTAAAAACTGATTTGCTTCAGGTTCAGAAAATTTTGCATTCTTATTATCCCAATGCAAAGTTTTATTAGGAAATCGTCCTGCAATAAC
>JAUWUU010000058.1 GCA_030617765.1 Flavobacteriia bacterium
ATGATACTCACACTTATATTTTCTTTTCCTAAAGCAGTAAATATCCTTGCATCAACTCCTGATTTTCCGAGCAAACCTCTACCAACTAAACTGATTAGCGAAACATTTTCCTGAACAGTAACTGAACGAATTCCTTTCTTGCTTACATGCGATTTAATCAAAGTTCCTGTATTATCAGGTTCAAAAGTGTTTAATAACCTTAGCGGAATATTTTTTTCAATTAAAGGAATAATCGTTTTAGCATGTAAAATATTTGCACCAAAATTTGCCAATTCATTAGCTTCCTGAAAAGTTAACTCTTCAATTTTTTGTGCATCCGAAACCAAATCAGGATTAGCGGTGTATATTCCATTAACATGGGTGTAATTTTGTAATTCTTGAGCATCTAAAAAATTTGCCAATAATGAAGCTGAATAATTACTGCCATTTCTACCCAAAGTAGTTGTTTCATCATCTAAATTTGAAGCAATAAATCCTGTAACGATTTGTACCTCTGAATCATTATTTTTGAAATATCGAATTACATTTTCTTTAGAAATATCAAGTAAAGGAACTGCCTCGCTAAAAGCATCATCTGTTTTTATCAATTTTCTAGAATCAACAAAATTAGCGTCAATTCCTTGTTTTTGAAGTAGATTAGTCAACATTTTAACAGATAGTATTTCTCCCTGAGCTAAAACCCTGTCTTTAATTTTACTACCATAATCACCTAATAATTTAACACCCTCAAAAACTTTTCTCAAAAGCTCAAATTCTTTTTCAAAATTTACATTCTGATCTGGTACTATTTGATAAGCCTTAAATTCTTCAAATTTTGTTTTATAATCTTTATCATTTTTGGCATCATCTAAAATTTCTTCTAATAGATTTGTTGTATTTCCTCTTGCCGAAGCAACAATTACAATTTTTTCTTCATTTTTTACTTTATCAATAATAATTTGAAGCACGTGGTCTAAACCTTTTCCATTTGACAATGATTTACCACCGAATTTTACAACTTTTACTTTTTGACTTTTTATTTTTTTAGCTTTTGGATATTTAAAAACACCCTTTAAAATATCATTTAATTGCTCATATTCAATCAAAAAAGCATCATGACCATGAATAGATTTTATTTCATGATAGGTATTTTCAACTCCAGCTCTATCTAACATTTTTTTAGTTTCAATAATCTCTTTTGGAACAAAAAAGAAATCAGAATCAACTCCAACCTGTATTACATTGGCTTGTATTTGTCCTGCAAGTTCTAGAAAATTTCTCCTATCTCTTGTTGCATCAACAGTACTTAACAAATGATTTAACATTTTATACGATTCTAAGCTAAAACGATTTTCAAGTTGTTTACCGTGATAAAGCAACCAGCTTTCAGTATTAAAATTTCCTTGATCTTTATTTTTTGTACGATTGAATTTTTGTTTAAACGAATCAGCGGTTCTGTAAAATAACATCGCCATCATGCGCGCATCATGTACGGGCTGACTTGAATTAGATAAGATCTGTAACTGGGTTTTATTGTGTGCTAAGATCCAATCACTGGCTTTCCAATCGGAAGCAACAGGAATTAGATTTTCTATCAGATCCGGAAATAAAAAAGCCATTTCCCACGCAATTCCGCCCCCGAGCGAACCACCTATTACAGCATATAGTTTTTTAATACTTAACTCTTCTAGAACCAAACCAAAAAGTTGCGCAATATCACGCGCAGTAAAATCAAGATAATTATTTATTATATTTTCAGATTTCTCATCAAATCCGTTACCGGGAACATTAATAACGATAATTGTATAGTTATTGGTATCAATAACTTTTCCCTGACCTATCAACTCTTTCCACCATCCATTTTTTCCGGCAACATTAGAATTTCCGGTTAACGCATGATTTACCAAAACAATAGGAGCAGTGTGTAGATCCTGACCGAACATTTGGTATGACAATTCAAAATCAGGATAAAAATAACCCGATTCTGTAGTGTAATCATTTAAAATAATATGTTGTAAATTGTTTTTCAATTTCTTTAATTTTTATATTAAAAATTTAGAAATTGTTATAAATAAGATAGATAGAATATATCGTTGGTTATCTGCCCAAATTAGGTAGAATTTAGCACCTTCTCTACAAAGTAAAGGGTTGCTAAGGCTTCAAAGGGTCTAATCCCTCCACCTTTCTTGATAACAATTTCAAAAAGTTTATGAACTTAAGCGCAAAGTAACATATAAATTTATTTTAAAACAACAGATTTTAAAAAAAAACAAACACTTTCAATTACTTTTAAACTTAAATTTAAAAATATTTGCTTTTATAATTATATATTTTATAAATTTGCGACGTTAAACAAGAGGAAAAATTTGAACTGATTGCAACCTCTATTGCTGAATGTTTTTTCAGCAGATTCTGAAAAATTCCAATAATAATTGGGACAGAATATTAAAAAATGCTAAAGCAGTATTTATCTACTCCTTTAGAAATTTTTGCAATCGTTTTTTTTTCTCAAATAAAAATATAATAATGTCTTATTTATTTACATCTGAATCTGTATCAGAAGGACATCCTGACAAGGTTGCCGATCAAATTTCTGATAATTTACTGGATGCATTTTTAGCCTTTGATCCCGAATCAAGAGTTGCATGCGAAACTATGGTAACTACCGGGCAAGTAATTTTGGCTGGTGAAGTACATACCCAAACTTATATTGATGTTGCTAGAATTGCCCGTGATACAATCAATAAAATTGGTTATACCAAAAGTGAATATCGATTTGACGGTGAAAGTTGCGGTGTGATCTCGTTAATTCACGAGCAATCACAAGATATCAACCAAGGTGTTGATCGCGAAAAAAAAGAAGAACAAGGTGCGGGGGACCAAGGGATGATGTTTGGCTATGCTACTAACGAAACTGAAAATTATATGCCTTTGGCACTAGATCTTAGTCATTTGTTACTAAGAGAACTGGCAGATCTTCGCAGAGAAAATAAAGAAATAACTTATTTACGCCCTGATGCTAAAAGTCAGGTTACTATTGAATATTCCGATGATCATAAACCTATAAGAATAGATACTATCGTTTTATCAACTCAACATGATGAATTTGATGAAGATGAAACAATGTTGGCAAAAATTAAAGCAGATATTGTAGAAATTTTAATTCCACGAATGGTGGCTAAATTGCCTAAAAAACTTCAAGAATTGTTTAAAGGAGACATTACCTATCATGTAAATCCAACAGGAAAATTTGTAATTGGAGGTCCTCATGGAGATACCGGTTTGACCGGAAGAAAAATTATTGTTGATACTTACGGCGGTAGGGGTGCTCATGGTGGTGGTGCTTTTAGCGGAAAAGATCCTAGTAAAGTTGACAGGTCAGCGGCTTATGCAGCAAGACATATTGCAAAAAATATGGTTGCAGCAGGTGTTTGTGATAAAGTTTTAGTACAGGCTTCTTATGCAATTGGTGTTGCCAAACCTACATCAATTAATGTAGAAACATATGGAACTGCCAAAGTGGAGAAAACCGATGGTGAAATTTCAAAAATAATTGAAAATTTATTCGATATGCGCCCTGCATTTATTGAAGAAAGATTAAAATTACGCAATCCAATCTATGCTGAAACTGCAGCTTATGGACACATGGGAAGAACTCCAAAAACAGTAACCAAATTTTTTAAATCGCCTTATGCTGGTGAAGTAACCCTTGATGTAGAGTTATTTACCTGGGAAAAATTAGATTTTGTAGATAAAGTGAAAGAAGCTTTTGAAATATAGAGCAATAACTAAAATAATTATTTATAGAAAGACCTGATTTTCATCAGGTCTTTTTTGTAGAATAAGTCAGGACTTCACCTCAAGTGAAACCCCCACTAAAACCATTAAGAAGAATAATATTTCTTACATTTGTTTTTAAATGAAATCAAAACTTCTTCTCATATTTATATTAAATGCTTGTTTTTCTTTTGCTCAAGTAATTCAAACTGAGCTTATTTCTAAAACTCCTTTAGTAGCTGATCGATTTATTGGTGTAGATGAATTTGAAAATATATACTATATAAAAGATCAGATTCTTCACAAAAAAACTTCTAAAGAACTACTAACCTATAGCAACATAAATTTAGGTAATATTAACTCGGTAAATATCAATAACCCTTTTAAAATTATTTTGCTTTATAAAGATTATAATTCAGTTGTTGTTCTAGATAACAAACTCAACGAATTAACAAATTCCATCACTTTTCCAGATGCAAATATTTCATTGGTAAGTTATGCTTCCGAGAATAATCTATGGGTTTACAGTAAAGATAATAATATATTACAACTATTTGATTATCAAAATAAAACAATCAATTTAGCGACTCAACCTCTTGGATTTTATCAAGAGAATTTTATGGCAGATAATTTATTTAGTAATAATGAAAATATATGGCTATTTGATCAATCAGGTATTCTACAATTTAACCAATATGCAAGTTTTATAGATTTTTATAAAATTGCAAATATTGAAAAATTATTTCCCTATAAAAAAGGATTTATATATAGTCAAAATGATCAATTATTTTTTATTGATGATGGAAATACAAAATTAATTTCAGTAGAATTTCTTCAAGGAAATAATGAAATCGCTTTTAATAAAGGAAAGATTTATATTTATAATAATGGTACACTCTATCTACATAAAATCTTATAAAATATATTTTACCGAAAGCATCCAAAGTCTTGGTTGGATATAGTATAAAGAAGTAGTATTTGTATTTGAAATTTCATTATAACTATCCGTATTTATCGATCTATTATCGGTTAAATTACTCCCAGTTAATCTAAATTCCCATTTACTATCTTTTTGTTGATAATATAAATTTGCATTTAAAAATGAATACTTATTTTCATAAGTTCTTTCATCATTTCTATAATTATAATAACTATAATCAGCCGTAAAGATAAAGTTATTTAAAAAAGGAATCTCTATATTGGCAAAAGGTCGATTGGTGGTACTACCGGTAGCAGCATACTTTGAAAAA
Organism: Flavobacteriia bacterium; assembly: GCA_030617765.1. Taxonomy (GTDB): domain Bacteria; phylum Bacteroidota; class Bacteroidia; order Flavobacteriales; family Flavobacteriaceae; genus Namhaeicola. The sequence continues at coordinate 5,007 of JAUWUU010000058.1, forward strand.
GATAACTGATAGCCTACTTCAAAATTTGGAGAATTTTTAAACTTAGTTGCCACGCTGGCCTGATAATTTTGTGTAAATGTCTTTGACTCAACCCATTCATCATTTACAATATTGTTAAATATTGAATTGTTGATATTGGCTCTAAAATTGGTTTTGAATTTATTATATGTTTTTCCATATCTAAAAAAACCAGCAAAGGTTTCATCGGCAAAATCAGAATTTTGAGGATATGTAACCCTGTCAATTCCTATGATCTCTGTATTGTTTTTAATTCCATTAACTTTTCTTGTGTATGATATTGAAGCATTTATATTGGTGAATGAAAACAAACTAAAACTAAAAAAGCTTAGTGAGTACCTGTGATTTAATGAATTTTCAAGATCTCTATTACCTCTGTTTAAAGATTTATAATTTGTGAGTAAATATCCCTCAGCAGCTTTATTTATGTCAGAAAATTGCGTTGTGATTGCATAATTAAAACGTAAACTTTGCGATGAATTAAATTGTAATCTTGCATAAATATCGGGTAAAACTTTTGTCAATTCGTCAGTATCAGTTGTGCCGAGTTGAACATCTTCTACCTTATACTTATGGATGCTAAGGCCTGGATTAAAAGTCAATATTCCTTTAACTAATTTGTAATGAATTCCTAAAAAAACATCTGAAAAATAAAAATCAACATCATTATTTAAATTTTCTTCATCAAAATTCACAACAGAACCGTCTTCTAATTTCTGTGATATTCCAGACTCAAATTTTTGAGAACTTATAGTTGTACCCAATGTAAAATTTAGATTACTTTTATTATTCAACAAATAATAATAATCTACTTTTCCATCAAATTTACTTGTTGAAAATCTTCTATTTTGATTAAGATCATAAAAATCCTGCTCAATTGTTGGAATAATTCTAAAAGGTTGCTCTTCGGCAATTGAGTTAAATAAGGGCGTGTCTTTTTCATAAATGTATTGCAATTCTGAAGATAATACGTTTTTCTCATTTAACGTATAATAGGCGTTTAAATTCTGATTTAAGGAAACGGGCTGTTCTTCTAAATATGTATCCGCACTTCGTTGTGTTGATGTTACATCATTTCCTTCTGTTTGCTTGGATATTTTTCCAAATATATCGTAATCAATATGTAAATCATTATTAGGTGTATAGGTTGCGCTAAATTTCAACATTCCCAATTTATTTCTTTGATCTGAAACAGTCTCACTTTTATCAATTATTCCTGATTCATTATAAACAGTATTTCTTTGCACAAACATATCTGTACGGGAATCATTTACAATAGAAAAACCATTAAATACCAATGACTCTTTTGGTGTTAAACTAAAGTTTGCTGCACCAAAATTTGAAACAATCTCTCGTGCTCTATTATTTTGAGCCATTGTAAAGCCCAAATCACTGGAAGACACATTAAATGAAGTTCCGCTTCCGTGCATTGCGCCTCTTAAACCTCCTGTAAATCTAAAGTAATCTCTTCTGGTAAATGGAGGTATACCGATATTGTTAAAATCGGCTAAAATATTTATACTTTTATCAGGGCTGTAGTAAAATAGCTTTGGTTTTCCCTGATATTTTAGATTATCATCACTGGTTCCAACTCCTGCATTAACTTCACCAAACCAAAACCTTGTTTTTCCTTCTTTAAGTTTAATATTAATAGCAATATTATCTTCATTATTGGTTATGCCCCGCATTCCTGAAACTTCATTGTAATTTTTTAATACTTGCACTTTATCTACTGCATTTGCCGGAATATTCTGGGTAGCCAACTTAGTATCGCCATCAAAAAATTCCTTTCCTTCAACCAAAATCTTTTGAACCTTCTTGCCCTCAACTTCTATTTCACCATTATCATCAATTTCGATACCAGGTAATTTTTCTAAAATATCTTCGAGCTTTTTTTCTGTTCCGGTAGTAAAAGAATCCGAATTATAAACTATAGTATCTCCAATAATTTTTACAGGCATTTCATAGGTAAGTTCAACCTCATTCAAAGATTCACTTGATTGAGACATTATAATATCTTTGGTTTGATTTTGTGAATTATCAAGACTAACATCAACATTTCTAGTTTCATAACCCAAATAGCTTACTTTTAAAGTGTATTCCTGATTTTGTTCTAAGCTAAGTTTATAATGACCCTTTGCATCAGTTATCGAATATGATTTCAATAAATTTGTTCCTTTTTTAAAGGCAATCACATTTGCCATTTCTAATGGACCAGAATTATCCTTAATAGTTCCCTCTAATTTTACAGTTTGTGAAAAAACAAAAAAAGGTATTGAAAAAGCAAGAAACAAAATAATATTTTTCATAGGAAAGATGATTTGAAAAATAAAAATTAATTATGGACTCTAATCATTCTGCCCTCATTACCACTTTTTTGGCGTTCATTTCTAAATCTCTCTCTCATTTCTTCGGTTTTCTTAATAACTATTTCATCATACTCTTGTTGAGTAACAATTTTTCCTTTTGTTGGTTCTTTCAATTCTACTTTTTCTTTAGAATTCATCACAATTTTTGTACACATAATCTTTGTGTCTCTTGCACTTACTTCTAAAATTAATCCCGGCAAACCCCAATAATCCCCCGGACCTTGATTTATAGGAATATCAAGTGTGTACCATGCAGTAACAATTACAGGTTCTGCTGTAGGTTTATTTGAAATATCATTTTCATTTTTTTCTTCATCATTCGTATTTCTTCTTCCAAACCTCATTTCTCTTCTAACAGGCATATCAACAACAGTAGTGGCTTTAAAACACATTTGCTCTCCAATCATTTTTGTTTCCTGTTCCATTTTCCAGTCATAAGTTATCAAATCATCTTTAATTAAAAATTTCTTTCCACTAAACTCATTATCTTTAGTAGATCTTTTGGTTTGAACATTTTTGTAATGCTTTCCTGAAACACCACCACGCATCATCATAAAACGCATTCCGCCACCACCGGTAGTTTGATCTAATTTTTCTTCTTCCTTGTAAATTGATGTCGTTTTATCAAAGTTTAATTCATAGGTTCGCTCCAGATTATTCTTCATTCTTTCCTGAATCATTTTAATCCTGTCTGCTGGAATTCCTGATTTTGAAAAATCAATGTCTAAAGTAGTTTTTGACTCATAAATAGCTTTTCCCTGAAAAATTTGAGCACTTAATGAAGTTGAAATTAATATAATGCTCAAAGTAATTTTTAAAATATTTTTTTTCATTTTCTGATATTGATTTTTATTAATTAATAAGTCTGATAAAAAAATTCTCTTTATGCTTAATCTAAGACTATAAAAAAGTGGAAAAGTTTAAAAATAGCCTAAAAAAACTTATTTAGAAACTGATCCAGATAAAATTAACACATCTCAATATGAATACTTTTGCAAATTCATAAAAATTTTAATTAACTTTAACCCGTCAAATTTAACTTAAATTACAATTATGCACGTAGCTATTGCTGGAAATATTGGAGCCGGGAAAACCACATTAACAAAACTTTTGGCAAAACATTATAAATGGGAACCTCATTATGAATCTGTTGAAGAGAATCCATATTTAGATGATTTTTATGGTTCAATGGAAAGGTGGTCATTTAATTTACAAATTTATTTTCTAAATAGTCGTTTTCGCCAAATACTTAAAATTCGCCAGAGCGGTAAAAACATCATTCAGGATAGAACTATTTACGAAGATGCCAATATTTTTGCACCTAATTTACACGCAATGGGCTTAATGACAAATCGTGATTTTAGTAATTATGAATCTTTATTTGAGTTAATGGAACGTTTGGTATCACCACCCGATCTATTGATCTATTTACGCGGTAGTATTCCAACATTAGTAGGGCAAATTCACAAACGTGGAAGAGATTTTGAAAACACAATAAGTATCGATTATTTGAGCAGACTGAATGAACGATATGAAGCGTGGATAACTAAATACACCAAAGGTAAATTACTGATCATTGATGTTGATAATTTGAACTTTGTAGATAATCAAGAAGATCTAGGCTTTGTAATTGATAAAATTGACGCTCAAATCCACGGTTTATTTTAGTTTTCCAAATTCAATTTTTTAAAAAGAATTTCATTTAATTCTTTTGTGGTTTTCGGGTCAATTAGATTTAATGCTTTCACATTACATAGTTTTTCAATCAATTCAGCACCAGCGTAAGTATTAGTTGCTATACCACTTACTATATCAGGTTTTAGATCAAAACTCTTCATAACACCGTAAACAGCATAAGGATCAGAAGCACACAAAACAATACATTTTACATTTTTTTTAATCTCTTCAAATGCAACATCTCCATTATAAGGTTCTAAAGGTGATGCTCCAAGTTCAATTACTGCAACATCAGATTTTACCAAACTAATTCTGCTGAGTAATTGAACCAGTTTTTTTCTGAACTTTTCTCGTGGATAAATAGTTGATGGCAATCCCATATTAATAAAGTCGAATATATAATCTGCTCCTACATCTTTTAAAGATAAAATATCACTATACCTGCTGGCACCTGTTAACTTTCCTGCAACTATTTTTAAACCTGCTCTTTTTAAATTATTTACAATAATTTTAGCTGATGTTGTTTTACCGGCAGACATTGATGTTCCTACCAATAGTACAACCGGCATCTGAAATTTTAAAAAATCAATATCTTGTACATAATCATCCATCGTACAAATTTTATTGCCACGCATAGCATGACCCATGTATTGTATTTCGATAAGGTTAGGAAGGTAAACTGACTTTGATGTACATTTTCCGAATAATCCGGCTCCCGTTAAAAAATGCATTTTGCCATCATCTTCAACCTCTCTCCATGTACCAGTAGCTTCTAAAGTTGCATACCGTTCGCCCAGAGCTCCAAGTACCAGATCTTCTTTCATAATACTTCTCATCCTACCATTGATCAATTCAATTTTAAGGATATCACTTCCTGTATCTGTGATCTTTCCAATTATATAATCACCGGTTTTCCATTTAATTTTATCTAATTTTTGAACAGAAAATGGTTTGCTATTTAAATCAGAGATCCTTAACATTGAAGTAAATATATATTGTGAATTCATCATTTTAAAATATTAATTTTAATTATTATTAAGGGGATTTGCCATTAACAGTATCGTTAACAAAGCTGTTCGTTCAATTAACTTATCGATAAAAATGAATTCATGTTTTGCATGGGCTCCATCCCCTATTGTACCTAAACCATCTAAAGTAGCGGTGTGCAAACTTGTTGTATTGCCATCAGATCCACCACCTGCAGTTGATTCTTCTAATTCCAGATCGATCAATTCTCCAAGGTTTTTTGCCATTTTCCATAATTTTTGATTGCGATCGGTTTTTTCCATAGGAGGCCTTCCAAAATATCCTTCTATTATCAATTCAATATCTTCATTAATTGGTTTTAAGTTTAAGATTTCTTTACTAATAAACTCCGCATCTTTACTATTGTGAACTCTCACATCAATAACCGCCCTGCTTTCAGCCGCTATCACATTAGCCGATGTTCCTCCTTCAATCATTCCCACATTTACAGTAATTCCTTTTTTAAAATCGTTTAGAGAAAATAAATGTTGAATATGATAAGAGAGTTCAACAATTGCGCTAACCCCTTTATCAGGATTTAAGCCCGCATGTGCGGGTTTGCCTCTAACAGTTAAAGTAAAACGACCTATTCCTTTACGAGCAGTTTTTAATTTTCCTTCTATTCCTAAAGGAGGTTCTAAAATAAAAGCTCGACTTGCAATTTTTGAAATATTTTTAATCACAGTTTCCGATTCTCTACTACCAATTTCTTCATCTGAATTTATTATGATCACAGGTGTTAACGGGCAATTCAAATTAAGATCTCTTATCGCACGCAAAGAATAGACCATTTGTGTTAAACCAGCTTTCATATCAAAAATTCCGGGACCGGTAATCGTAGATCTGTCTTGAATTATGGGCATTTTTAAAATAGTATCTAATTCCCAAACAGTATCACAATGTCCTAGTAAAAGTTGAATAGGATTATTTTTTAATCTTTTAAGTGGCCTTGTCAACATAAATCCTCCGGTTTTTTTTCCTGGCATTTGCAATACAAAAAAATTGAGTTCCTGGAATGCTGATCTTAACAATTTAAAAATTTTAACCTGTGAATTTGCATCTCTTGAAGGTGATTCTGCCGCTACAAGCTCTTTCAAAAAAAGAATCATTGATTCTTGATTTTCTTTTAAGTAATTTACAATATGTTTAGCTTCTGTTTTTTTCATGCTAAACTTAATTTTTTAATGACTTTATCGATGAAAATCTTTGGGATATGGAAAACTGAATGTCTCTTTGATACTAGCAAATCTTCCTTGTGCTATATACGCCAATAAAGGATTGTCATAAATTTGTTTTTGCTGGTCAACTTCTGAAAATATTTTATAATCTTTATGTACATATGCTGCATCAATTTGTCCGGTAATGATACTATAATCATCAAACCCATCAATTATTTTATACAAAGTACATTCAAATAAAACATACGAATCAGCAATAAAAATATTATCGTTTTTTGGAGCCGATATCGTGGGTATTTTCTCAACTATTGCTTTGGAAAAGTGATTTTCTTCACATCTGGGAATTGCTGATAATGAAGTTAGTAAGATTTGATCTGGTCTGACAAAACTTACTGTAAAATTTTTTTCTTTTTTTATATTGTGATAAGTTGCATGTCTGGGAGTACAAACAAATCCCAAATAATTTGAAAATCCAATTGGTGTAACCATGTGTTTGGGTGACAGATCAAAAACATCATTTTCTTTAGTACCAATAACGACTAAGGGAGCTACCGTGTAAAAATGATCCCAAATGGTATCCTTAACATTTAAAGAAATAAAATTATCAAAACTATTATCTTTCATAACTCCAACTACATTTATTCATTTCACCTCCATAAAGTTACGAAAACAAGGAATATTATACAAATAATTTTTTCAAAAAAATCATATAAAAAATGCGAACCTAAGTCCGCATTTCCATGTTATTTTTGAAAGATGATTTCTATTCCTTTTCTTTTTTGATCAACTTATCAACTTCATCACCCTTTAAAGTTTTCACTTCTACCTTTTCTTCACCATTTATTATTGTGGTAGTAGTAATCTTTGCTGTTTTTTCACCATCATCATCAATTCTAATTTCAACTTTCTTTTCAACTTTTTCTGTTGAGTCTGATTTTTCATGTAGTTCTATAGTAATATCATTATTATGAGCAGCAACTTTATCCATATCTAAAGCTATACTTGGTGCAATCACTAAAGCAACAACCGACATTAATTTTAATAAGATATTTAATGAAGGACCAGAAGTATCTTTAAAAGGATCACCAACAGTATCACCAACAACAGCAGCTTTATGCGGTCCAGAACCTTTTCCATATTCAACTCCGTTAATGGTAACACCTTCTTCAATCATCTTTTTAGCATTATCCCATGCTCCACCAGCATTTGACTGAAAAATTGCCATTAAAACACCCGTAACGGTTACACCGGCTAATAAACCTCCCAACATTTCTGCACCTCCTATAAATCCTACTAAAACAGGAGTAGCAATCGCTAAAATTCCTGGTAATACCATTTCTTTGATAGATGCTTTTGTTGAAATTTCTACACATTTACTATATTCTGCAACACCATCAGCTTTATCAAAAATCGCTCTGTCTTCAGGAGTAGCTTTTGACATGTCAGAATCGTATTTTTTCATTATTTCCAGAGCATTTTTCAATTCTGGAATTTCTTTAAACTGTCGTCTAACCTCTTTGATCATTGCCATTGCTGCACGACTTACCGCTCCCATAGAAATTGCCGAAAAAACAAATGGCAACATACCACCAACAAATAAACCAGCCATAACAGTTGATTTAGAAATATCAATAGAAGTAATATGTGCCTGTTGCATAAACGCAGAGAACAATGCCAATGCTGTTAGAGCAGCAGATGCAATTGCAAAACCTTTACCTATGGCTGCAGTAGTATTACCAACAGCATCTAATTTATCCGTTCTTTCTCTTACTTCTTTTGGTAATTCGGCCATTTGTGCTATTCCGCCTGCATTATCAGAGATAGGCCCATAAGCATCAACAGCCAACTGAATACCTGTATTTGCCAGCATACCTACAGCTGCTATTGCAATACCATATAAACCTGCAAAATGAAAAGATAGGATAATAGCTGCTGCAATTAATAAAATTGGAATGGCAGTTGACTTCATACCAACACCTAATCCATAAATAATATTAGTTGCTGTACCAGTAACAGATTGTTTTACAATTCCTCTTACTGGCTTTGTTCCTGTACCTGTATAATACTCTGTTATCAAACCAACTCCTAATCCGGCAAATAATCCAACAATAGTCGCCCAAAAAACACCCATAGAAGTATACTCAATCTGATTAATTGTCCAAACTTCAGGTAAAAAATTCTGAATTAAAAAATAAGATGCAATAATCATGATAACTGATGATAAATATTCACCAGTATTTAAAGCTGTTTGAGGATTTCCACCCTCTTTCACTTTTACAAAGAAAGTTCCTATAATCGAAGTGATAATTCCAACAGCTGCTAAAGCCAAAGGAAGCATAACAGCACCTAGTTTAAATTCTGCGAAAGCATCTATATTGAAGAAAACTGCTCCTAGAACCATTGTTGCAATAATAGACCCAACAAAAGATTCAAACAGATCAGCTCCCATACCTGCTACATCACCAACATTATCACCAACATTATCAGCAATTGTTGCAGGATTTAAAGGATGGTCTTCAGGAATACCAGCTTCAACTTTACCAACCAGATCAGCACCAACATCAGCTGCTTTTGTATAAATACCACCACCAACACGTGCAAATAACGCAATTGAAGATGCTCCTAAAGAGAATCCTGATATAATATTTAATACGGTAGTTAAACCATCTGCATCATCAACACCATATATATTACTATAAATTAGAAATAGAACGCTTAAGCCAATAACACCTAGAGAAACAACACCTATGCCCATTACGGCGCCACCCGAAAAAGCAACTTCTAATGCCTTGTTAAGAGATGTTCGAGCTGCATTTGTAGTTCTTACATTTGCCTTTGTAGCAATTTGCATACCGATAAATCCAGCTAAGGCTGACATAAAAGCACCAACTACAAAAGATAATGCCACTAAGCCACTTGAGTTTTCTTCAGAATTTCCTTTAAATACTAATAATACAGCTACAGCTATTACAAAGATCAAAAGCACTTTGTATTCAGCTTTTAAAAATGCCAAAGCGCCGTCAGCTATATGCTTTGCAATGACGGCCATTTTAGGCGTACCCACTTCTTGTTTAGTAACCCAGGACGATTTTATAAACATAAAAACTAAGCCCAGAATTCCCGCCAGGGGTAACAGGTAGATTAAACTTTCCATTATATTTTAGATTTGAGTTAATATTTGATTTTAACAAAAGTAATAAAAAACTTATAAATTTCAGTTTCGAATATGGATTAATAATTTATTGTAATGAAGACCTTGCTATTAACAAATTTAATTGGTTGTTAGCATTGCTGATTTACAGTTTATTATTACAAGAAATAGGTAAAAGTTTATTAATAATATATTAGATTTATCTTGATACGATTTGGTTTTATTTTTGCTAATTTTCAAATAAAACTTACTTAATTTAACAAAACATTTTTTTTGGCAAAGAAACCAAAAGCACTCATTT
>JAUWUU010000024.1 GCA_030617765.1 Flavobacteriia bacterium
TAAAAAAAATACTAAATTCATCAATGATTGATTTGCAATTTTATGGTAAAAACGCAAATTTAAACAAGGGCAAATTAAATAAATTCCCTTTTCATACCTGTAATGTCAGTGCGAGTAATGTTACGAATGTTTATTTCGAAGGTTGTGCGAAAAAAGCTATTCAATTTCAGATGGACAATAATTTTAAAAATATTATTATTCCTCTTTTTTATGAAAATGAAGAGGTTAAGGATATTGTGACAATGATAACTAATCTTAATCATTATGTTTCAAAACTGGATAGATCAAATCATAAATTTTATATGACATTGCCATTTGCTAACCATCTTATAATCGACAAGGATAAAGTAGAAGAAATATTATTTAAATGTACAGATATGGATATTTGTTTCGATGGGTATTTTATCACATCTGAAAATAAACCAGAATATAGAAAAAAAATAACAACGGATATAAAAATTTTAAAGAATTTATCGAAAGTTTTTAAGACTTTAAAGTCCCAAAAATTTGAAACTATATATGCTTATGCAAATTGGGATGCGATTATTTATTTAGCACAAACAGATATAGATTACGTTACAATAGGAACGTATGAAACATTGAGAAATTTTGATATTAAGAGATTTACAGAAGAAGTTTCTGGTGGGGGTTCAAAGGGCTATTATTTTTCTGAAAAACTATTGAATATGGTAAGAGCAGATGATATAACAACTATTAGAGTTCAAGGAGGTTTTGATTATGTCAGAAATGAAATGAATATTTTTTCAGAATTTATTTTAAATGAAAATTATGCATGGAATATCCATAAACCTGATGTTAATAAAAATTATCTTTTATCCATATCAAAACTTTTACATAAAATATCAAGTTTTAAGGATTTAGATGTTCGTAAAAAATATGTAATGGACTTAATTGAAATTGCTATTAAAAATTATGATATTTTGGAAAATAAAAATATTTTTCTTGATAATGAAAGTAGTAATTATCATTTAAGTACTTGGAAGACTTATCTTGCGAATTCATAATTATTTTTAATTTTTTCTGAAAATAGTATTTGCATTTTTGGATCAAAGGGTTTTTGGCGCTTTGGTGTATAATGCCGTTTAAGTATACCATCTGTTGTTATAGTTGCTAACCCAACATTATATTTTTCAAAAGAATCAATATTTTTAATCGCAGAACTTGAAAAGTACTCATCCATTACAACATAAGAATACTCAGCGAACCACTTGTATCTGTATGCTTGCTTTAATGCTCTTTTCCAATCTTTCAACTTTGCTTCAATTGCAAAATTTTCTTTGAAAGGGAGTTCATACACTTCTCCAATATAAAAATCATGTCCATTATTAGTAACTACATATTTATTAGCAACTAACTTTTCAATTGATTTTGAAATTTTAGTTTTAGTACTTCTTGTCGTTTCAGTAATTAAATCAATCGAAATTTCCCCTGACTTTTTAATTAAATTGTAAATATTAATATCATGATTATTTAAAATGAATTTCGAAGATTTTAATGCTACTCTTGGTCTCACCAAACTAGTTAGTACTATATCAGCAATACCATATCCAAGAGAAACTTCACCAAATATTTCAACGTAACCCTTTCCAAAATTTCTTTTTAAAGTTTTTTTTAATATTTCAACAAGTTCTATTTCAGTTCTAAATTTCATTTTTCACAATAATATAAGAGGAATCATCTTTATTCTTTCTTCTTTGAAGAGACGATAACTTATTTTTAATATTTTTAATATTTTTAAAATTTAAAGTTATAAAATATTCTTTTAAGTCATTCTCCATTAATTCATAGAATCCATCTGAGCATAATAAAAAATTATAGTTTGAATCCATATTTTTTAATTCAAAATCTTCTAATGTTAGGGATTCTAATCCTAAACATTTAGTAATAACATTCTTTCTTCCAGCTAAAGAATCATCAATAGTTATTTTTTCCAAAAACCGATTTGTAAAAATATAAATTCTTGAATCACCAATATTTAAGAAACTAACTTTTTTATTAAGCTTATTAAAAAATAAAACAGATAATGTGCTCATTCCATTAATACCTAAACTTAAAACTTCGTTATGAATCTGATATAATATATTTTGTAAATTATTTTCTGAAAGATTATATTTATTTGAAAAAAATCGTAGTTTCTTGTTAAACTCGTTAATAAAGGTATAACTTAAAGGCAAGGAACTTACACCATCAAGCACCATAAATAAATAAAAATTTTTATTTTCAATTATGGTTATACGGTCTTGATTTCTTTCTCTTTTAACTCCCTTTTTTGAATTACTAATGTAATTTAATATAACAGGCATAATTATAAATATATTTCAAAGCCCAGCATTGTTAATTATTCAATTGCTTGAATTTAGTTTAAAATTTAAATTAAAAATATAATACAAATTTAGTAAAATAAATTTTTTGATATGTAATTATAACAAATAGTTATAAGAAGAATGATTCATAAATTTTTAAATAACTGACTAATAACTGACTAATATTAAAAAAAGAAAACCTTAACACTCTATTAAATAGTTTGTTAAGGTTTTTCTCTGTACTCGGAGCGGGACTTGAACCCGCACGGACATTACTGTCCATTGGATTTTAAGTCCAACGTGTCTACCAATTCCACCATCCGAGCATATTTGCATTATTTCAGCAAATAAATTGGTGTATTTATGAGCGAAAGACGGGATTTGAACCCGCGACCCTCACCTTGGCAAGGTGATGCTCTACCCCTGAGCTACTTTCGCAGTATGTTTATGAACGTGGTAATGTTTATAATTGCGGGTGCAAATTTAATATATTTTGATAAATTGCAATATAGTTTTTTACTTTTTTTTAAGAAATGTTATTTTTTTAAAATTATTTTTAGAAAAGTTTAAGAGACATATTAAAAATATTGTCGGGCTTTCCCTACAAAAATCTTTAAAGAATACCAATCTGTTACCTTTGTTGAACTTGTTTCAGTGTCTGAGGATAATTAAAATAATACGTAATTATATCCCATTTTACTGTAACAATTTATATTTTTACTCGTCATATACAAAAAATTAAAAATTAGATGAAAACAAAGTTAACTTTTATACTAATATTGAGTATATATATAACTGCTTTTGCACAGGATTCAAAAAAATGGACATTAAGAGAGTGTGTAGATTATGCACTAGAGAATAATATTACTGTAAAACAAACTGAATTAAATATTCAAGAAGCAGAACTATCGAAGAAAGATGCTGTTGGTAATTTTATGCCAAATTTGAATGTCAGCGGAAATCACTCATGGAATTCAGGTTTGACTACTGATGTTACTACCGGAGTACTTCGCAATCAAACTACACAAACTACTTTTGGAGGATTGTCTTCAAATGTTGTGCTTTTTGACGGATTAAAGAATGTAAATGAGTTGAGAAGAGCTGATATGGCAATTCTTGCTAATCGTTACCAGGTAGATAAGATCAGAGATGATATTTCTTTAAATGTTATTAGTGCATATTTAATGGTCTTATTAAATAAAGAAGCTGTTAAAATTGCAGAACCACAACTCGAAATTTCAGAAGAACAACTCAATCGTACAAATAAACTGGTAGAAGCGGGTACAGCACCAAAAGGTGATCTTTTAGATATTCAGGCTACACTTGCAAATGATGAACAGAATTTAGTTGTTACCCAAAATAATGTGAAAATTTCTTTGTTGAGTTTAGCTCAAATCCTACAATTAGATGATGTATATAATTTTGATATTTCTGAAGAGGAAATAGAGACCCTTTCTTTAGCGAATATCTCAGATTATACTATTGATCAGATATATCAAAAGGCTTTGGAAAATAGAAATGAGATCAAAGTTGCACAAACCAATATTGATATTGCTGAACAAGATATTAAAATTGCCAAGGGGAATAGATATCCAACGCTATCAGGTTTCTTTAATTGGAATTCAAGATATTCTGATTTTGAAAGGGTTGTAGGTTCTGAAATTAACCCGGATAATCCAACAGTTGTTATTGGTCAGGTTGAGAATACTAACCAAAATGTTATTTCAAATAATTACATCCCAATAGTAGGAAATCCTCCTGGTTTCTTTGATCAATTTGATGACAATAAAGGATATTCGTTTGGTTTAGGTTTGCAAATTCCAATTTTTAATGGTTTTAGAGTATCTAATGGTATTAAAAGAGCAGAATTAAATTATGAAAGACAAAAAAATCAACTAGATCAAGAAGAATTAGATCTTGAAAAAACAATTAATACAGTTTATACTGATGCACAAGGTGCTGTAAAAATTTATGCAGCAGCTCAAAAATCGGTTGCTGCTCAGGAAGAATCGTTTAGATATGCTCAAGAAAAATACAATGTTGGTGTTATGAATTCTTTTGAATACAGCCAGATAAAAAATCGTTTGGTTAAAGCACAATCCGATCTGTTAAGAGCTAAATACGATTATATCTTTAAAATAAAATTATTAGAATTTTATTACGGAGTTCAGGTTGATATTTAAGGATTATTTTAAAACAATTATTTGAGCAGTTTCTCTACTTAATTGTTTTAAAATAATCTTTTTGCCTTCTTCAATTTTATTTAAAGAATCTTTTGTGAAATGTCGTATGGTATATAGAGTTAAATCTCTATTATATAAAACTCTATATTTTGATTTAAGTTTTTCAAGCAAAGGTTTAAAGCTATTAAAATTATCTTCAATACATACTGAAAAACTAATTGCAGAGTTTTGAATTAAGTTTACTTTAATTCTAAATTGGTGTAAAAAATCAAAAATTTCGCTAATATCATCTTCCATTATAAAAGCAAATTCTTTATCAGAAATCGAAAGTAAAATCTGATCTTTTTTGACAATAAAACATGAAGTTTTTGGCTCTAAAGTTATACCTTTTCTAATAGAAGTTCCATTTAACAATGGATCTTTAAAAGATTTTACAAATAATGGAATTTCCATTCTTTGTAAAGGTTGTAAAGTTTTTGGATGAATAACTGAAGCACCATAGAAAGCCATTTCAATAGCTTCTTTATAAGATATTTGATTTAATAAAATTGTTTGATCAAAAACTCTTGGGTCTGCATTTAAAACACCAGGCACATCTTTATAAATTATTACTTCTTTTGCTTGTAAGCAATAGGCAAAAATGCCTGCAGTATAATCTGACCCTTCTCTTCCTAAAGTTGTTGTTCTGCCTAAATTATCGCTTGCAATAAACCCTTGAGTTATATACAATTTTTGTTTTTCTAATTCATAATTGATTTGGGAACAAGTATTATTCCAATTAACTTTCGCGCTTCTATAATTACTATCTGTTTGAATACATTTTCTAACATCCAGCCACTCATTCTCTATGCCGTTTTCTAATAAATAAATACTAGAAATTTTTGTAGAAAGTATTTCAGCATTACCTACAATTTGATCATAAATATAATTATAATCAATATTACTGTTTTGATCAATAAATAAATTTAAATCATCAAAGGTGGATTGAATTTCTTGATATACATAATGTGATCTATTCATAAAAAGATCATTGGCAATTTTAGTATGGAAGTTAACTACAAATTCTATTTTTTTATATAATTCCGGTTTTTTATTATAATAAGCATTGACAATTTCTTCAAATGCATTTGTCATTTTACCCATTGCCGAAATTACAACCAAGGCATCATTATACCCTGTTTTTTGAAGAATACTAAATAAATTTCTCACCCCTTTAGCATCTTTAACAGATGCGCCACCAAACTTTAAAATCTTCATATTTAATTCATTAAGGTAACAGCTAATTAATAACTAAATATTATCTACATACCTTTTTAAAGCCTGTTCATCAATTTGAGCAATTTTCCAATTATCAAATACTTTTGCTCCGGTAGATCTGTAAAAATCAATAGCTACTTTATTCCAATCCAAAACTTCCCAGGCTACGCGTTTGTAATTATTTTTATGAGCATATTTTAAAACTTCAGAATATAAAGCACTTCCAATACCTTTTCCTCTGTGTTTTTGTTGAACAATCAGATCTTCCAAATGGATAGATTTACCTTTCCAGGTTGAATATCTTGAGTAAAATAAAGTCATCCCAATGATCTCATCATCAGATTCAGCAACAATTACCTGAAATGCTTGTTTATTACCAAAACCATCCTCTACCAAATTCTCAGCTGTGATTTGAACCGCATTAGGTTCTTTTTCAAAAGTGGCCAATTCTTTTATTAATAACAGAACCGATTCCATATCGGTTTGTCGTGCTTTTCGCAATTTAAAGTTCATAAATTCGTTATTTTTATACAATAATAACCATATTTGTATTGTAAATAGCTCAACTCAAACCAAAATAAAACGAAACATATGAAAAATCATATCACTTTAGGCGAATATATTATTGAAAACCAAAAAGACTTTCAATATTCTTCGGGAGAATTTTCCAGATTAATTAGTTCTATTAAGCTTGCAGCAAAAGTTGTAAATCACGAAGTAAATAAAGCTGGATTGGTTGATATTTTAGGAGATCATGGAGAGACTAATATTCAAGGTGAAAAACAACAAAAACTTGATGTTTATGCAAATGAAATATTTTTACAAACATTGATTAATCGAGAAATAGTATGTGGTGTAGCAAGTGAAGAAGAAGACGATTTTGTAATAATTGAAGGCAAAAACAAATCGCATGATAATAAGTATGTTGTTTTGATCGATCCTCTGGATGGATCTTCAAACATTGATGTAAATGTTTCGGTTGGTACAATATTTTCTATTTATAGAAGGATTACTCCTTTAGGTACACCTGTTAAAATCGAAGATTTTTTACAACCTGGAAATATGCAAGTTGCTGCTGGATATGTTGTTTATGGAACTTCAACCATGTTGGTTTATACAACCGGAAATGGGGTACAAGGTTTTACTTTAAACCCTGCAATTGGGGTTTTTTATCTATCTCACCCTAATATGAAATTTCCTGAAAACGGAAATATTTATTCGATAAATGAAGGTTATTATATTCATTTTCCACAAGGTGTAAAAGATTATTTAAAATACTGTCAGGAAGAGGAAGAAGATCGTCCTTATAAAGCAAGGTATATTGGTTCTTTAGTGTCTGATTTTCATAGAAATATGATCAAAGGCGGAATCTATATTTACCCAACAAGTTCAAAAGCACCTCAAGGAAAATTGCGCTTGTTATACGAGTGTAACCCAATGGCGTATTTAGCTGAGCAGGCCGGAGGTGAAGCAATTGATGGCTATAGAAGAATTCTAGAGATAAAACCTACTGAACTACATCAAAGGGTGCCCATTTTTGTAGGTAGTAAAAATATGGTAAATAAAGCTAAAGAGTTTATGGTGCAATATCCTGAGGATGCTAATTACTAATTAAATCCCTTGCTAAAAAAATTCTTTATAATCTTTAGGAATGGTCTCTTTATTTAGTAAACATCCCTTTTTTATTGATGGGTAAATTTCATTGTATTTGGCTATTTTGTGCATTCCAACTCTTCTGTTTACATGCTTTCGTTGAATTTCATCGTGATCTTTTAATCCGGCGGCAGCTATCATTTCCATAAAACTGTGCAAAGATTCTTCATGATAATTGGCAGCTCTTAAAGCTTTTTCTTCAGGAACCAAGCCTTTCATTAAAGATTTATTTTGAGTTGCAACACCTGTCGGACAAGTATTGATATTGCATTCTCTTGCCTGAATACAACCAACAGCTAACATCATAGCTCTGGCGCTATTGCAGAGATCTGCTCCCAAAGCTTTTGCTCTAACCATATGAAATCCAGTTAATATTTTACCCGAAGCAATGATCTTAATTTCATCTTTTAGGTCAAGACCTACTAAAGTATCATGAACAAATACCAATCCTTCTCTTAATGGCATTCCTATGGAATTAGAGAATTCTACAGGAGCTGCACCTGTTCCTCCTTCACCTCCGTCAACAGTAATAAAATCGGGTTTTATACCAGTTGTCAGCATAGCATTACAAAGATCAATAAACTCTTCTTTTTTGCCTATACATAATTTAAATCCGATAGGTTTACCTCCTGACAGATCTCGCAATTGTTTGATAAAATCCATCATTTCCAAAGAATTTGAGAATACTGAATGTGACGGTGGTGACAAAACATCAGTATGAGGTTTTACATGGCGGATATTTGCAATTTCTTCAGTGTTTTTAATGGCAGGTAAAACACCTCCATGACCTGGTTTTGCACCCTGTGACAATTTTATTTCGATCATTTTCACTTGTTCATTTATAGCGCTTTTTTTGAAATTTTCCGCACAAAAATTACCATCATCTGTTCTACAACCAAAATAGCCGGTTCCTATTTGCCAAATGAGATCTCCATTGTGTTCCAAATGATATGGACTTATACCTCCTTCACCGGTATTGTGTGCAAAATTTCCAATCTCAGCACCTTTATTTAATGCCAAAACAGCATTTTTACTCAAAGAACCAAAGCTCATGGCAGAAATATTTAACAAACTTGCATTATAAGGTTTTATGCAATCTTTACCTCCTACAAGCATTCTGGGATAAGTATGTTTTTCATAAGTATTTTGCACATACATTGAATGATCCATCCATTCATAACCCGATCGATAAACATTCATTTGGGTTCCAAAAGGTGTAGTATCGTTTACTTTTTTAGAGCGTTGATAAACTAAGGTTCTAAAAATTCTGTTAATGGGTCTTCCTTCGGTATCGGTCTCAACAAAATATTGCATAATTTCCGGACGAATTGATTCTAAGAGATAACGCATTCTGCCGATAACAGGAAAATTTCTTCTAATGGCATGTTTTTGTTGAGTCATATCAACTATACCCATGATTATCGGTGGAATAAAAATAATAAAACTCCATAAAATTGGTGACCAATATTTGGAAATTACCAATACAAGGATAATTACTGAAACAGATATAAAAATAAATTTTTTTCTAGTGCTCATATTGAATATTTTTGGTTTGGTTAAAATACTAATAATAATATTTTTTAAGATTTATGACGAAAGTAAAAGTAAAACTTTACAAGTAGAATAAAGAGTTCATATGATTAAATCTTTTTACGTCACTTTTGTTTTTAAATTAATTAATGGTCGATTGATTGTATTATATTTGTAAAAATTTTTCATTGGGAACTATAATAATAAAAAATATTCGGGTATATGCCTATCATGGCTGTTTGTTAGAAGAGGGTAAAATCGGCTCTGATTACAGAATAGATCTATCTGTAAAAGCTAATCTTAAAAAATCTTCATTGACGGATGATCTTCATGATACGGTAGATTATGTTCATTTAAACAGGATCGTTAAAGAAGAAATGGCTATTAGAACAAAACTTCTGGAAACGGTTGCCAATAAAATTATTGATAGAACACTATCAGAATTGCCGTTGGTTGAAAAAGTTAATGTTAAAGTCTCAAAATTAAATCCTCCTATTGGTGGAAATGTTGCAATGGTGACTATTGAAATGGAACGAGAAAGGTAATCTAATGCCTTATATTTAAGCATTCAATCATTATCACATTTGATCATCATCAGATAAATAAAATTTTGGACCTTTAAAATGATACATAATTCCAAATAAAGAAACCATTGCTGTTATAATTGAAAATAAAACACCAATCGAAACGGCAATTGAAGAATCAATATTTAATAAAACTGAAGCTTTATAAAAAACATATTCTCTAATTCCTATTCCTGAAAAAGAAAAGATTGAAAGTACTGAAGAGATCAAAAATATTACGATATAATTGATAAAGTTTATAGTACTATTTTCTAGACTTAATATGATAAAGATTACTGAGCCAACCTGTAAGAGTTGAATCGCTAATGATAACAGTAATGCCTTATTGAAGATATTTAAATAAACATTAAAAAAATATTTTACAAAAAAATAAGAAATACCTAAAATAATAATTATAGCAATTGGAATGATCCAAAAGATATAAGATGACGGCAACAGATTATAACTCAAAATACTGATAAGAATTCCAATAGCGGTTAAGCCCATAAAACGATCAACAAATACAGCGGATGTTAATGTTTTTATACTCCATTTAAAATTCTTGTTTAAAATATACACCTTGTAAGCATCGCCACCAATGCCCCCGGGAATAAAAAAATTATAGAACATGCCTATCAAGTAAAGAGTATTATTACTTTTATTTGATAGATCAAACCCTGTTTCTTTAAAAAATAACAGGAGTCGTTTGGCTGAGATCCATTGCGATAAAACAAAAAACAGAAGTGATAATATTATAAAGTGGGTTTTAACACTTTTAATAGTGTTCCATATTTCGCTAAAAGAAATTTTTGTAAAAACTAAGTATAACAAAAAAAAACTGATACTAATTTTAATAAATGTTGACAGTAATTTTTTTTTACTTGTTTTCAATAGCCGTAATTTTTCTGATGTAATATGGTTTTTTGTTTTGAGATTCGTAATAGGTTCTCATTTGCAGATCTATAACGATGCCAATTGTAAATAATTGAATACCAACCAATGTAAATAAAACACCAAGTGTTAATAAGGGTCTGTTTCCTATTTCGTTCCCCATAATTTTTATAACAAATAAATAGACATTGATAAGCATTCCAATAAAGAATAAAAAAAGACCAATATTACCAAAAAGATATATAGGTTTTTGAAGATATTTTCTTTGAAATAAGATCAATAGCAGGTCATTAATAACTTTAGAAGTTCTGCCTAAGCCATATTTTGATTCTCCAAATCGTCTTGGGTGATGTTTTACCTTAACTTCAGAAATTCTCGCACCATTACTATGTGCCAAAAGTGTAATAAACCTGTGTAGTTCACCGTATAAATTTAGCTCTTTAGCAGTTTCTTTGGTAAAAACTTTTAAAGCACATCCGTGATCTTTTATGTCAAGTTTTGTTGTTTTTCTAATAATACCGTTGGCAATTTTAGAAGGTAAAGTTCTGATTAATGAATCTTTTCGTTTGTTTCTGATACCGGTAACAACATCCCAATCTTCTTTTTTTAGTTTTTCCAGCATCATAGGAATATCACTGGGATCATTTTGTAGGTCTCCATCCATAGTAATGATATAATCACCTTTGGCATAATCAATACCGGCTAAAAGTGCAGAACTTTGGCCATAGTTTTTTTTCATTTCAATTAAAACCACATTAGGATTTTTCATGTCTTTTACTACATTTCTGGTATTGTCAGTTGAAAAATCATCAATAAAGATAATCTCATAAGTATACCCTTTAAGAGCATCTTCTATGGATTTGGTTAAAAGTTCTATATTGCCTTCTTCATTATAAACAGGAACAATAATTGAGAGTAATGATTGGGTTTTATTCATGTTCTTTATGTTTGAAATGATAATTTTTGTCAAAATTAAGATAATTATATTAATTTAGGTGCCCTTAACTTATTTAACCTTTGATTGTATAAGCTGTTAAACATTTAGCACGATTTTATGGAGACCATTTTATCAAGAAAAATTATCATCTTTTTATATCTACTTCTAGCCTTTGTTTATATATCTGGTTTATTCATTCCTTTAATGGAATTTGATTCTGCACAACATGCAACAATGGCAATGCGTATGTATCTAAAAAATGATTTTATTCATCTTTTTAAGGGTTTTGATGAGTATTTAGATAAACCCCATATGCACTTTTGGCTAGCAGCATTATCATTTAAGATCTTTGGTGTAACACAATGGGCATATAGATTACCGGCTTTATTATTTACTTTTATTGGTGCTTTTTCAACGTATAAATTAGCCAAAGAATTTTATGGAATTAAGGCTGGGCATATTGCTTCATTGATCTTCTTATCAACTCAGGCTATTATTTTGGCCAATCACGATGTACGTACTGACGCTGTTTTAACCGGTGCTAGTATTTTTGCAATTTGGCAATGGGTTAAATATTTAAATTATGAAAAATTGATCTATGCAATTTTGGGTGCTGTTGGTACAGGAATTGCTTTTAGTACCAAAGGGCAATTGGCAATATTTTTTATTGGAAGTATGCTTTTGTGTTTTGTATTATATAATAGAAAATGGAAAGCAGTTTTTAACTGGAAAGTATTAGTAGGAATTATGACTTTTTTAATAACCTGTATCCCTATGCTATATGCATATTATCAGCAGTTTGATATGTTTCCGGGTAAAGTTGTTAATGGACAAACCAATGTTTCCGGAATTAAATTTATTTTTTGGGATCAAAGTTTTAACCGACTAACAGGCTCTGGATTTAAAAGTAATAACACCGATCATTTTTTCTTTTTCCATACACTTTTGTGGGCTTTTTTACCTTGGGCCTTTATCGCTTATGTTGCCATCTTCGACAGGACAAAACAATTCATTAATATTAAGTTTAGGTATCAAAATAATTTAGAATTTTTAACAGTAGGCGGATTTTGGTTGATCATGTTGATCATAAATATGTCAAAATCAAAATTACCGCATTATATGAATAGTTTACTGCCTGTTTTGGCAGTACTACTATCTGGATATTTAGTTTATTTATATGAAAATTCTAAAAATAAAACGCTTAAAATTTTATTGGGAATTCAATATTTTACAGTAATTATTGGGAGTATTCTGGCAATTATTTTGATTACTGTAGTTTTTCCTTTACCGAATATTTTATTGGTTTTATTATATATAATATTATTTATTTTACTGATTTATGCATTATTTAAAAAGCAAGAAATTGTTTCAAAAACGCTATTAATATCCGTTTTATTTGCTGTTTTTGTAAATTTTAGCCTAAATACTCAATTTTATCCTAACTTATTAAAATATCAGGCAGGTATTAATATGGCAACAATTATTGAGAAAGAAGGTATTAATATAAATGATGTTTATATTTTAGATAAAGAGTATAGTTGGTCGTTAAATTTTTATACTAAAAGAGAAACTCCCGGTATTGCTACTTCAGAGCTTGAAAATTATAAAGGAAAATGGCTTTTTGTTTATGACAGAGATATTGATAAGTTAAAATCACAAAATATTAAATGGCAAAAAAGTTATGAAACTCAGTATTTTAGGATTACAAGGCTGTCTTTAAAGTTTTTAAACCCTAAAACCAGAGAGGATACTTTAAAAAAAGCATATCTATTACAAATTAATTAAAAACGAAATTATAACTTGTTTTTATCTACTTTCTAGCTGGTGTAACATCAATAAATAATAACTCATCAATTTATATTGTAAACAATAAATTTTTAATTAAATTTGCACTCTAAAAATATGGCGTCGTGGCCGAGTGGCTAGGCAGGGCTCTGCAAAAGCTCGTACAGCGGTTCGAATCCGCTCGTCGCCTCAAAACAAACCTCATTTCTTTAAAGTTTTAAGAATGAGGTTTTTTGTTTTATTTAACAGTCTTTTTGAATAGAATTTTGCATATTTGCATTCCTTAATTTGTTACTCTATGCAAATTTATCCGATTGAGACCGGAAATTTTAAACTTGACGGAGGTGCTATGTTTGGTGTAGTGCCCAAAGTGCTTTGGCAAAGAACCAATCCTGCCGATAGTAATAACCTCATTGATATGAGTTTACGCTGTATGTTAATTGAAGATAACAAGCGTTTAATTTTAATTGATAACGGTACAGGAGACAAACAAAACGAAAAGTTTTTTAGTTATTATTTCCCTTTCGGGGATGAAACTTTAGATAGCTCTCTGGCTAAATACGGTTTTCATCGCAATGATATTACCGATGTTTTTTTAACACATTTACATTTTGACCATTGTGGCGGTAGTATTCAGTGGAACAAGAATAAAACGGGTTATGAGCCTGCTTTTAAAAATGCAAGATTTTGGTCTAATAAAGATCATTGGAAATGGGCTACAGTTCCAAACCAAAGAGAAAAAGCCTCTTTCTTAAAAGAAAATATCAATCCCATTGAAGAAAGTGGTCAATTGAATTTTGTTTCACTTCCTGAAAAGGATTTTCTAGTAAATTCAGAATTAGGTTTTGATATTCTTTTTGCTGATGGTCATACAGATAAACAAATGATTCCTCATATAAAATACCAAGGAAAAACATTGGTTTTTGCAGCAGATCTACTACCAACAACTGGCCATATACCATTACCTTATGTTATGGGTTATGATACAAGACCTTTAATGACGATGGATGAAAAAGCAGAATTTTTAAAAAAAGCTGCCGATAATAATTATTTTATATTTTTAGAGCACGATGCCAGTCATCAACTTTGTACTGTAAAACATACCAATAAAGGTGTACGCTTAGATAAAACATATAAATTTAACGAAGTATTTCAATAAGAATTAAAATCAATAAAATTAATATAAACCAAGAATAAAATGAGAATAGTAAGATTACTTTTAGGTGTTGGGTTGATAATATCTATTGCAAGTTGTAGTAGTAGTAAAGACACGACAAAAACAAATGCCTTTCACAGCATAGCTGTACCTGCGGGCTCAACAACAGCAGTTAATATCCCTGCTAAAAAAGGGGAAATGAGTGAAACTGAAATTCAAAACTGGCCACATGCTGATATCAGTACTGACTCGGTTCCCGGAATGAGTTTGGCAAAAGCCTATGAATTTCTTTCAGGTAAAAAAACACAAACTACAATTGTTGCTGTAATTGATTCTGGTATTGATATCAATCACGAAGATTTAAAAGATCAGGCTTGGATTAATACAGGTGAAATTGCAGGTAACGGTAAAGATGATGATAAAAATGGTTATGTAGATGATATGCATGGATGGAATTTTTTAGGAGGAGCAAAAGGTGCCGCTACTCCTGAACAACTTGAGATAACACGTATCTATAAAGAATTAGATCCAAAATATGCTGACAAAACAATAGGTCAGATCTCAGAGAAAGATAAAGAAGAATTCGCTTATTATCTTAAAGTGAAAAAAGATTATGATAAAAGAGTTGAAGAAGCAACTAAAAATTATGAATATTATCAGGGTCTTGAAAAAATGTTAAAAGAAGCTGATGCTGTTGCACAAAAGAAATTCAATAAAAAGGATTATACAATTACTGATCTAAACACATTACCTACTGAAGAACAAAGTCCTTTATTGATGAAAATACTTTCTTCAGGTGGTACCGCAGAAGATGCTTCTAAACAATTAGAAAGAGGAATTGATTATTATGGAGGTCAAGTGAATACTATGTATAATGTTGATTTTGACGGTAGAGCGGTAACGGGTGATAATGCTTATGATATTAAAGATGTTCCTTATGGTAATGCTTATACTATTGGTTCAGTTGATGATGAAATGCACGGAACACATGTTGCTGGAATTTCTTTAGCTACACGAAATAATGGTAAAGGTATGAATGGTGTTGCCAGTAATGTAAAATTATTATCTGTTAGAGCAGTACCTGATGGTGATGAATATGATAAAGATGTGGCTCTTGCCATTCGTTATGCTGTTGATAATGGTGCAAAAGTAATTAATATGAGTTTTGGTAAAAGTTATTCACCAAATGCTGATTGGGTTTATGAAGCCATAAAATATGCAGCTAGTAAAGATGTATTGTTAGTGCATGCTGCCGGTAATGATTCTAAAAACATTGATAAAAGTGATAATTTCCCAACTGATGCTCCTGATAAAATCAATGAAATTGCTGATAATGTGATTACAGTTGGCGCAATGACTCGTCATTATGACGAAAATTTAGTAGCTGGTTTTTCAAATTATGGTAAATTGAATGTTGATATTTTTGCACCGGGCTTAGAAATATATTCAACTGTTCCAAAAAACGAATATAAATCTATTCAAGGTACATCAATGGCATCACCTGAAGTTGCTGGTGTTGCAGCGCTTGTTCGTTCTTATTACCCACAACTTTCTGCTAGTCAGGTAAAACATATCTTAATGAATTCAGGTATTAAAATTGATTTTGATGTTAAACTTCCAAATGGTAAAGATGAAAAAGTACCTTTTAGTAGCCTTTCAGTTTCAGGAAGAGTTTTAAATGCTTATAATGCCGTAAAAATGGCCGATGAAATGGTGAAAAGCAAATAATTAATTATTATAAAATTAGTATAATTCAGGGTTTGATGATATTTATTGTAGATATTAGTCAAGCCCTGACTTATTAAATAGATACTCATGCGGTGACATTTTAAATAAGCTCATGATTAAATTATTAAAAAACACAAAATGAAATATTTTATCTTTTCAGCGCTAACTTTTATCAGTCTTACACTTTTTGCTCAAAATAATTCTTATTGGCAACAACATGTTGACTATACAATGGATATTGACATGGATGTTGATAATTTTCAATACACCGGAACGCAAAAAATAATTTACACCAATAATTCCCCTGATGATCTAACGGAAGTTTTTTACCATTTACAATTCAATGCTTTTCAGCCCGGTAGTCAAATGGATATGCGATTGCAAAATGTTGTAGATCCTGACGGTAGAATGGTCAACAATTTAGGTACAAGAACTGAACCAGAATATGAGAGTAGAATTAGTAAATTAAAACCTGATGAAATAGGTTTTATAAAGGTCAATTCACTAAGTCGAGATGGTAAACCAGTAAAATACGAAGTATTTGGAACCATTTTAAAAGTTACATTAAACAGTCCAATTAAAGCAGGCGCAAAAGCCACTTTAACTATGAAATTTCTCGGTCAGGTACCCAAACAAATTCGAAGATCAGGTAGAAATAATAATGAAGGAGTTGCTTTGTCAATGACTCAATGGTATCCAAAATTAGCTGAATATGACATGGAAGGCTGGCACGCCAATCAATATATTGCACGAGAATTTTATGGAGTTTGGGGTGATTTTGATGTAACTATTCATATTGATAAAGAATATACCATTGGTTGTACCGGTTACTTACAAAACCCACAAGAAGTTGGTCACGGGTATGAAGATCAATCAAAAAAAATAAATTTACCTAAAGGAAAGAAATTAACCTGGCATTTTAAAGCACCAAATGTTCATGATTTTACCGGTGCAGCTGATAAAAATTATATACATGATAAAGTTAAAATCCCAAATGGTGCAATGCTTCATTTTTTCTATAAAAATGAAGAAAATACAATAAAGAAATGGGATAAGTTAAAAGAAGAAGCTGTAAAGACCATGCAGTTTTACAATAAGGCTATAGGAGAATATCCTTATAAACAATATTCAATAATTCAGGGTGGAGATGGTGGCATGGAGTATGGCATGAATACATTGATTAGCAGTGAGGTCAGTTTATCGTCACTTATTGGCACAATGCGACACGAAATGGCACATTCATGGTTTCAATTCGTATTAGCAACAAATGAAAGTAAGCACCCTTGGATGGATGAAGGATTTACATCCTATATTAGTACACTTGCCAGACACGAATCAAGTCCAAGCAATGATTTTTATTTTGACAGGGTATATAAAACGTATGTATACCTAGTGAATTCAGGTTTAGAAGAACCATTATCTACACATGCTGATCGTTACAATACCAATATGGCGTATGGTATAGGGAGTTATAATAAAGGAGAGATGTTTTTATCCCAATTGGGTTATATAATTGGAAAAGAAAATCTTGAGAAAACCTTAAAAAAATATTTTACTGATTTTAAATTTAAACATCCTGATCCTAACGATTTTAAACGTGTTGCTGAAAAAGTATCCGGTATTCAATTAGATTGGTACTTGAATGAATGGACACAAACCATACATACAATTGATTACGCTGTAAAAGGAGTGTCAGGAAAAGAAATTTCTTTACAAAGAATAGGCCAAATGCCAATGCCAATTGACTTAAAAGTGACTTATACTGACGGAAGTTCTGAGGATTTTTATATTCCGCTACAAATGATGTTGGGTAAAAAACCTACTTCTGCAACGGTTTTGTCAGATTGGGGATGGGCAAATCCTAATTATACTTTTACAGCCAAAAAATCAATTAAAAAAGTTGAGATCGATCCTTCACTTTATATGGCTGATGTTGATAGAAGTAACAATGTAAAAATATAGAGTTTGATTATTGAATTGTAATAATTGATTAAGTTATTTGAATTTTATTTCATTATGTTTTCAGCAATCCATTTTGATAAAAGCATTATGGTTTCATATGGATTTACTTTAACTGAAGTTGGAAATAAAGAAGCATCACTTACATAGATTGACTTAGTTCCATAAACTTTTCCATAATTATCACAAACAGAATTTGCAGCGCTTTTCCCCATTCTTGCCCCTCCCTGCGGATGAGCACTTGATAATGGAGTTTTGTATAAATTCAAATATTTTTCTAAGATCAGATTTTCAATATTCTTTTTATCTTCCGGAGTTAGTGGTAATTTATCACTGGCGGGAACCATAATTTGCTCACAACCGGCTTCAAAAAATATTTTGGTGGCTACTTGTAATGCTTTTACCAATGCTTTTTTTGAATTGTTGCTTAATGAATAATCAATTACTGTATTACCTTTTTTATCAATAGTAATTTTGTTATTAAATTCAGCTTTATCATGTACTAAAATTAAAATTGACATCATTTTGTCATAATTTTTCATAATTTCCTGATGCATTTTTCCATAACCAGGAATATTTTTAGCAGTTACTCCTGGAAAATAAAATGAAGTTTCCAGATAAAAATTATCAGTATCTGAAAAATGATCGGAATAAACTGTTTTTGGAAATCCTCGATAATTTTTTATGGTTTTATGATGAATACCATTAATATTAAAAGCTGGATGTAAAGTTAAATATCTGCCAATATTTTTATTCTTTAAGCCTAATTTTTTGGCAGATCGTAATAGAATTGCGGGTGTATTTAAAACACCAGCAGCCAATACTATTTTTTTAGCAGTTAATTGATAAGTGCCACTTTCTAAATTGTTAGGGTTTGTGTTTCTTGGATTATCAGTAACAACAACGTTTACTTTGTTCTCTTCAATAGAAATTACATTTGTATTGCAAAATATCTGAACACCTTTTTTTAAGATTTTCGGAATTTGCACTTCTAAAGCACCTTGTTTTGCTCCTGTTGTACAACCCAAATTACAAAAACCTTGTTGTAGGCAATCTTTTGTATTTATTTTTAATCTTTTTACCGGAATCCCCAGTTTTTTAGCACCTTTCTGAAAAAAAATATTATTGTCGTTATCCCAGCTCTTAGGCAATTCGTGTACAGAAATTTCTCTTTCAATTTCATCTAAAGATCGGTTGACAAATTTCTCTGTTAAAAATTCTAAACCAAATTCTTTTTGCCAATTATTTAAAACACTATTTGGTGGCCGGAAAGAAACTCCGGTATAAACTGCAGAACTTCCACCTAAAGTGTTTCCGGCAGCAACACCAATTTGTAAATTTTTTGATAGAACTGCACCTCTGTTATAATAAAGTGCGGTCATATCTATTTCACGCTGGTTAAAATCTTCCTTGGTTTGGTACGATCCTGATTCTAAAATAGCAACTTTTAAATTAGGATTTTTACGTGTTAGATAATCCGTAAAGGTAGTACCGCCAACACCTGAGCCAACAACAATGATATCAAAGTTTAAATCTTTCATTTTAAGGTTGAATTTACAGGCCCGTTATAATTGATGCTTGGCCAAACATCATCAACTCCATAATATGAGATCAAAATCAAAGATCTTAATCCGGTTAATCCGCCTACAATTTTACCAATAGGAAATTGAAAAAGTTTTTCGATATATTCTGCTCTCTTTTTATAAGAAAGCCTTTCAAACGAACTTGAATTATAAACATAGCTCAATTTATCAGTCACTTTTACCAATAATTTAATTTTAGTGGCAGAATCTTTTTCTAAACCTTGATAAATTTGTTTAAAATTTTTGATAAATGCATATTTTATAGCATCGTTCTCATGTATCTCCGGAACTATAACTTCGGCAATCAGAATAATATTTTGTTTAAAATGTGGGTTCATCTGATTACTATTTTTCTAATAAATGTCGTTTTGCAGCTCTTGAAATAAAACGCACTTTTTCTTTAAAACTAAAACGACTTAGATTTGTTTTAACTACACCTTTGGTCATCATAGTCTTTTTTGAATAATCAATATTTACATCAACAATTACCGGAATATCTTTTTCAACTTCTTTAAATGCATTTTGCATTATATTTTTAATCTCACTATCATTTTCCATATAAAAATAAGATGCTCCTGTAGCATCAGCAATACCTTTTATATTAATATTACCAATGATTGTAGCAACTTTTCGCTTGAGCGGAATTTTTTGAAATTGAGAGATCTGACCTAGTTCACCATCGTGAAAAACAAAGTAAATGACACCTTTTTTATAAGTGCTGGCTGTTAAAGTTTCCATACCGGTCATTAAAAAACCACCATCACCAACAATACCAACTACTTTGCTTTTGGGATTCATAAATTTTGTACCAATGGCTGCGGGCACACAAAATCCCATACAGTTAAAATCGGTTGGAGATACAAAATGGCGCGAATGATTTACAGGTAATAGTTCAGCTGCCAAAAAAGTATGCTTGCCATCATCAACAACAAAGTAAGTGTCATCATCGGTAAATTTAGTTAGTGTTTCAAAGAAGAAACCCGGAGAAACTTTATCATTTAAAGGTTTTTGTTTCCATTCAGAATAATATTTTTCTTTTTCTGCTTTAATTAATTTCGTTAAAACGGAATGGTCTTTTCTAATTTTTTTGCTTTGATCTTCTAGTTCTTTAACCAATAACATTAATGCTTCTTCAGCATCGGCTTCGATATGAATTTTTGAGGGATAGTTTTTATCGAAAACTTCTTTATTAATATCGATATGAATTAAATTTTCAGGTACTGTCACACCATAACTTCCTGTTGCAATTTCGGAGAACCGAACACCAACTGCTAACATAGCATCACAATTTTTAAAAGCTTTTTGAGCTGCAGGCACTGAATTTGGTCCAAAACCAAAACCAGTATGTAACGGGTGATTGGCAGGAAAAGAGGCTTTTCCTTGTAAAGTAGTTGCAACAGGGGCACTGAGAATTTCGGCAATTTTTTGTGTATATTTACTTGCATTTGCAGCACCCCATCCTACATATATCCCCGAATTTTTGGCTTTTAGAAGTAATTCAGCTGTAGCTTTAATTTTTGAATTATCAATCTTTGGATTCTGAAAATTTTTAGTATAGGGTAAAAGTTTAGAAACTTCACCTTTAAACATTTGGTATTCCATAGGGATTTCAATAAAAACCGGTCCGGGTTCACCAGAAATGGCAATATCATAAGCTTTATAAATAGTAGGAATTATCTCTTCATGAGATTCAATTTTAAAAAATGCTTTTGTAATTTCATTGACCAAGTTATCTTGGTTTAATTGATGTAATTGATAATGACGACCACTATCCTGACGTGTACCTCCAGAAAAGATAAGCATGGGTATACCATCTAAAAAGGCTTCACCAATTCCACTCATGGCATTGGTTGTACCAGCTGCGGGAACAATCATTAAAGTACCAATACTATTAGAAGTACAAGAAACGCCTAATGCCATAAAAGAAGCACCTCCTTCATGAGTAACTAAAATAGGTTCAATCTGATCAGAATTGTTGATCTCATCATACAATTCAATATTGTGAACCCCTGGAATACCAAAAGTATATTTAATCCCTATTTGTTCTAAAGCATAAACTGCTAAACTTGCACCTGTTTTTTTCATTTTTCTTTCTTATAGCCTTCCAGTTGGGAAGCACTTAATTTTTTTATTAATATTTAATTCATTTGAAATGATTATTTCTCAGCAATATGCTTTGCAGCTTTTTGAGCTGTAAAGATACAAGTTGCTAAAAATGTACCTTCTAAAGCACGCTTTCCATGTGCACCACCACCTCCAAAACCAGCAGCCTCTCCAACGGCATATAAATTATCAAAAGCTTCTTGCTTTTTGTTAGAACTTGGTTTTTTTAATACCTGTGATTGTAAGTTGGTTTGTATACCACCCAAACTTTTTCGGGATAAAATGAATTCTCTAATTGCAATTAATGGATAATTTTTCTTTTGATCTAATTTTTGAGGTTTTAAGGTTCGTTTTTTATCACCTGAGTATTCACGGGCTTGCATGATTCGTTTGATCTGTTGATCTTCTCTTAAATCTTTACCCGGTTCAAAATTAGTATCATAACTTTCGATAGATTTTTTTAAGATATCAATTTTTATATCATTTGTACCTGTTAATTCATTCATTTTTTTAACCAATTCCTCAATACTATTGGCAGTTATATAGTTTGGAGAGTCTTTTTCTAAAGTCTTGATCAATTTTTTATTTCCTTTAATCACAGAAAGCAAAAACTTAAGTAGTTTTTTTTCTTTGATACCATCATTAAATTCTGAACCGGAAACAGCCAATTCTTTATAGGCAATTTTTTTATTAAGGATTTGCCATGAATATTGTTTTTCCTGTTCACAAATCTTGGTAACTAAATAACGTGTATCAAACGAAGTTACTAAAGGAGTAGGTCCCATACGTTCGCCTCTGTAATTTAACCATAAAGCTGATTTTGGGGGCACTAAACTAAGTCCGTGATTTTCTCTTTTCGGAAAAGGATGCGGGACACCGGCAGCATAATTCCACATTAGATCCAGGTTGGTAATATTCCCCCCAATTTCTTTTACTTTATCGTGAATTATTCCATCTGAAAAATGATGAGAACCATTTAAAATAACTTTTGGAGGGGTATGCCATTCTTGATGCCAATGTTCTCTAACTTTCTCCATGCTTCCATTAATACCGCCTGTAGCT
>JAUWUU010000069.1 GCA_030617765.1 Flavobacteriia bacterium
GTTTTATTAACAATTGAGTTGATAATAGGAAACGATTTTGGGGTCCGTAATACCATTCTGCATATATTAATTTACCTTCATCCATTTCAGTGAGCTTATCAAATCGAGGAATATTTGATGAAGTGCTATATTGTAAATTAAACATCAACTCTGCTTTTTTATTTATAGGAATAAATACTTTTTGCAAAAAATCAAGTTGATTAAATCCGATATTTCTTTGGATATCCGGATCAGTATTCTCTATCGGATCTGGGTTATAAAAACTATCAGTATTATTTGAATAAAAATACTGTTTCCCCCATTCATCAAATCTGTGTTTTCTGTATTTTCCCATTTTAAGGTCTCCAAATTTACTATATGAAAGTGCTGTAAAAGAAGCCCATTTTTTAAATTGTAATTCTATACCTCCGTGAAGAGAAACCTCATCATTCACTGTGCTGTAACGCGATAAAAAATCAGTGTTTATTTGGGTTTTATCATTTGTATGTGGTTTTCGAGTATAGTAATGAATGACGCCTCCCAGGGCATCGGAACCATAAATTACTGATGATGGACCAAAAATCACTTCAGTTCTATCTAAAAGATTCGGCGAAACAGTAATTGCATTTTGTAAATGTCCTTTTCGATAAATGGCATTATTCATTCTTACCCCATCTACAACCAATAATACACGATTAGCTTCCATGCCTCTTAAAACAGGACTACCACCACCAAATTGTGTTTTTTGAATTTTAACGCCCGGTATATTTGAAAGCATATCAGCCGTCGTTTGTGGCATTGATATTTGAATGTCTTTACTTGAAAATACAGCAACCTGTTCGGCTATTCGTGACCTACTTTCTTTTCCTTTGGTAGCTGATAAAAATACTTCTTCTAAAATTTCAGATTTATTTAATAAGTATATTTTTTTGTCATTATCAATAATTTGTTTTTTTAACAATTCTAATTCAACATAAGAAACATGTGTAATCGTTAAGATATCCATCATTGAAAACCGAGAAAGATCAACTATTCCATTTTTATCAGAAATCACTCTTAGACTATTATCTTCATTAGATATAGAGACACTAGAAATAGGAAATTGCGAATCTTTATCAAAAACAACACAATTTTGTGCAAAAGAAAAATGTCCTAAAAGGACAATAAAAAACAAAATAACATTTCTCATTTATTTGTAAATATCTTTTAAAACTGACAATGATTTAGGTCTTTTAAACCCGGGTAAATGCAATTCATAATATGAAATTAAAAACTCTAAAATCATTTGACGTGATTTTGCGTTAAATTTCAATTCCTCTAATACATCAAAATTTGTGCCGATTAAGGTTTTTAAGGTATTTAAATTATCGCCAAATATATAATTATACATAGGTTTCAAATCAGTAAATACTCCCTCCTCTAAATTAAAATAACGAGATTCTTTTTTTATAATTTTAGGATAAAACCCTAAATGCTTGGTCAAATTTAATAAGAATAACAGATGAAAATTAACTGTATGATCATGTGTATCTAGCCATTGTAAAGTAGTATTCAAATAATTAAAAAGAGAGGAATTTTCATCTTCTTCACGAATAGCACTCGATAATACTTCTGATAAAAATATTACTATGGTTTGTTTAATGATATTATTTGGAATTGAAGTATAAAAAAAAGCGATCCTTGCTTCGCGAATTGAATTTAAATTACCTTTATTGTTGTGATTAGCTGTGATATCTAATAACGTTAATGGTTGAAAATAAGCTACTTTTAATTTGTTGCTCTTTGATTTGAAAATACGTTTTAACATATAAGTTTTTACACCCATATCAGTATAGCATTTCACTATTAGATCTGCATCACCATATTTAATTGATGTTAATACAATTGCTTTAGTTTTTACGATCATAATTATGAGACTAATAAATTTAGAGCAACAAGGTTTTAGAAACTTTATTAGACATAAACCTTAAAGAGCTATTGATTATGCAATTCAATATTAATTTATTATTGCAATTTTAGTTGATGCTGTTTCTGATTTATCAGGACTTGTCAAAAAAACAATATATACACCCGAAGCTACTTTTCGCCCTGCTAAATTAGTTTTATTCCAGACCACTTTACCGCCATTAGATCCTTGACTTTCATTAACATTAATTTCAAAAACCAATCTACCGGCTGTATCTAAAATTTTTACATTAGTTCCTCTTGGTAAATGTTCTCCATTTCTTCCATCAATAGTTACGGTTTCGTGTTCTTTTTTAACAGGATTTGGATAAGCATAAACATTTGTTAAGCTTTCTCCGTAAGGAGCAACATTATTATTAAATGCAACAATTCCTTTATCGGTTGCAAAAAACACTTTTCCATTACTATTATCAATTGATATTTTTAAAATTCTGTTCGATGCCAAAGGAGAATTGTCTTTATTAAAATTATTAAACGTTTCTGATCCTGAAGCGTTGGTGTTTAAAACCCCTCCGGTATCTGTTCCAAACCATTTGTTATCCGCACCATCGATAGCGATACTATTTATTGGTTGATCCCCCAATAATTTTTTTGGTATTCCGTCATCTTCAATAATCACAGGAGCTG
This sequence comes from Flavobacteriia bacterium, assembly GCA_030617765.1. Classification (GTDB taxonomy): domain Bacteria; phylum Bacteroidota; class Bacteroidia; order Flavobacteriales; family Flavobacteriaceae; genus Namhaeicola. The sequence goes on from JAUWUU010000069.1 coordinate 2,572, forward strand.
CATCATAAATATCTGAATCAAATATTCCTCCTGCATTATTATAAACTACCATTCCTTTTTTTGTTCCAATCCAGATCCTATTATTTCTATCAACTTTTAGAGTTCTTACATTTAGATCAGGTAAAGAGCCTTTTGAGGCTTCAGTAATTAATGCTTTTTTGCTGTTTCCTCTTTCATTAAATACCAAAGCACCATTTCTTCGTGATCCAATCCAAACATTATTAGTTTTATCAATAATTAATTCGGTTAAACCGAAAGCCTGATTTGTAATAATAGAACTTAGATCAAAACTAGTCCAGCTTCCACTGGTATTCTGTTTTTTTAAACGGTTGGCAACCCAAGCGTTCGTTGACCAAAAATTATTCTGATTATCAAAAGCGGTTCCATTTATTCTAATACTTGAATGTGGGTCTCCGGGAGGATACAAATCCTCTAAACCACTATTTGAATCATTTAATAAAACAATTGGCTTATCATTTTCAACTACTAAAATTCCACTGTTCCACGAACTGATATATGCTTTATTCTCTTCATTGGGATCTAAAGTAACATGCACCAGATCTATGGCTGGAAAATTATTACTGTATGTTGTGTTTATCCAAACATTCTCTTCTCCTTTAAAATGGCTGTAACCGGCTCTTTTCCCTAAAGGAGTAAATGCTTCATCATAACCTCCATACACTACCCAAAGGTTATTGTTATGCGCAGTTATTGAAAAAACATCATTTGAAATTGGTCCTTGAGGGTGAATTTCAGAATAGTCCTTCTCAGAAAAAGTTTTGCTTAATATTCCAAATTCTTTAGTCGCTAAATAAATATTATTGTTTTCGGCATATGCAGTATGTAAAGTGAAATTTTGTGTTGATGTGGTTGATGCAATTGATTTTTGATTAAGATTAATATCTAAAACAAAAGCCTTTTTTAAATTCGTGATCGTTAAATATTCAGTTGAAGACTTTAAGTTCAATATTTGATCAGGAAAAGTTTTTCTTTGGTCTAAAATATTAATTGAAGTAATTTCATAAAGTATATTACTCTTTGAAGTAAAGAGTCGTTCATCAAAAACTGAAATCGACATGAAATTCCCTAATAAATTCCCCTCAGGTTGTAACCAGTTATTAAAATCTACCAATTCAGAATTATTTATATCGGCCGAATAGATTCCTGTTCGTGTAGCGGCGTAAATTCTCTCTTTATAAATAGTTGTTTGGTTAACAAAAACAGGGGTTGATCCCTGACCAATAAAAAAAGTATCTCCAAATTGTAAAATATTCAAATTGTATTCAACAATTCCAAACGGGGTTGATAAATATAGAATACCCTTGTTTTCGCTTATGTGATTAACCTGTTTTTCGCCCGAAACATCTAATCTTTCAATATCATTAGCAATATTTATATTTCCATCCTGATCAACTATTTCAATTAAACCGGAATTATAACCAACAACAAAATTTTGTGTAAACTCACTAAAATAAATAAAGGTTGCGGTTTTTCCGGATAAACCATGAACAGATGAAAATTTTTTAATCTCATTTGTGTTTTCATCATAAATAAAAACAGCATTATCAGCTGCAGCATAAATCTTCTCTTCAATTTTGGTAAATTCTTTTACGTTGTTATAAGAATAAAAATCTTCCCACTGATCGCTAAAATCGGTTTGAGAAAACAATAAAAATCCGATAAAATAAAAAAAAAGACTTAAGGTTCTTTTTAAACCACTAAATGAAAAAATCGGCATAATTATCTTTTGTCCAAATATATTTATAATTAATGAAACTCAAATAATTATATTAGAACAAAAAAAAGCCCCAAACACTTTCGTGTTTGAGGGCTGATTAAAATAGAACAAAATTTACATTCTTTTTCAATTAGTGAATTTTCCCTTTGAGGGGAACTGTCCTAAATTAATGTTTGATAAAAATTTTAAATGAAAATCGATTTTACTAAAAATTACTGGCGAGATTTAAATTAGATTCAGCCACCAATTCACCTTCTAAAAATAATTTTACAGGATATGTGCCTTTTTCATACATATATCCATTTCTATCAATATACACTACAATATCAACATCATTATAATTATAATCGATTACTGTAAAATCAGTATATTTTTTCATTTTATTAGTTGTTTTTGATGTGAAAACACCTTTTGCATTTGCAACTTTTCCTTTAGGATTTTGTAAAATTATATGTGCTTCTTTTTTGCCTGGTTCTACATTTTTATTACGCAATAATTTAAAACTAACTTTAATCATATCAGCCTTTTTAGCACTATTGGTTATAGAATATTTTCCTTTGTTATTTCTTTTCATTGCTATAACCTCAATATTATTAACATCCAAATTATTATTTTCTTTTTTTGGTAATGCTTTTTTAGAATTACTTACACTTTTCTCTTCACTATAGTTTGTTTTTAAAACTACTTTTTCAATACTTGTTATTTCCTGATTTTCCTTTATATTCTTTAATAATTTATTGTAGGTTTTATTAAACGAAATAACTTTATTATTGTAATTAATTATATTTGCCCAACCAGCAGCTTCGTTATTAATTATCTCATTCTTAAATTCAGTGATTTTATTTTTTTCTGATAAAAATATGGCTGTCATATCAGAATCTTTAGTTGATGCCTCTTCAAACTTTTCTTCTAAAACTATCAATTTATCAATAACTTTTTCTTTTTGATCATCAACGTAGTTTTCAGCTTTATTATCAGATCTCCTGGTTATTGTTTTTACTTGTTTATATTCTACTTGTTTGTTATTTAATGCCAATTCTTTATTTTCCGCATTAGATTTTTTTGAATTTACCACTAGTATATCATTATTGATAATTTCTTGTTTTTGCTTACTAATAGTAAGGTCTTTATTAATATCTTCAGATTTGCTGGAAATAGTTTTGGTTGAATTATCATTATATTTTATTGACTTTTTATTACTAACCATAAGTGCTTCCTCTTTTTTAAGAGATTCATTTAATCTGGTTTCAACTTGTTTTTGGTTATTGTCAACTTTTGCATCATTTTTAGTATTCACTACCAAACTATGATTTGTCTTTTCATAAATATCATGATTAATTACTACTTTTTTGTTTGTAATAATAAACTCAGTTCTACGATTCTTTTGGTGTGCTTCTCTACTACAATCAACACCATCTACACATTTGTTGATCAATTTTTCTTCTCCATAACCTTTGCCAGTAATTCTACTTGCATCAATCCCTTTTGAAATAATATAATCAACTGTTGCTTTTGCTCTTCTTTGTGATAATAGTTTATTATAGGAATGACTACCTCTAGAGTCAGTATAAGCTGCAGCTTCAATTTTAATATTGGTATTGTCTTTCATTATTTTAACGATCTTATCTAATTCCGGTAGATCATTACGTCGAATATTTGCTTTGTCAAATTCAAAATGAATTGCATTTATATTAGCGATCTTAACATGATCTTTTTTTACAATTTCAGTTTTGTATTCAATTACTTCATTGTACAACCTTGTTAAATTCATGTTGGTTTGAAGTGAACGGTGATAATTTTGTTTGAGAATTTCAATCTGTTTAACTTCTTTCTTATAATCATCGTTTGTTGCAGATAATTTGTATTCATTGCTACATTCAACACTAAAATTATACGCACCATCATCAGAAGTAGTCACTGATTGTATCAAAGCTCCATTTAGATCTAATAGATCAATTGTTGCTCCTTTTAATAATTCTTGCGATTCTTTGTCTTTTACAAACCCTTCAACCGTAATATAACAATCTTCGACTAATTTTTCTTTTTTAACAGTGAATGAGTATAGATCATTATTGTTTTCACCTTGTAATCTGTTAGAAGTGAAAAAACCTCTATTAGTTTCATGATTAATTAAATAGGCAAAATCATCATTTATACTATTTATTGGTGATTCTAAATGACGAACTTCTGTAATGTTATTATTTACAATTTCAGTAGCAAATATGTCTAAATTTCCATTTCCCTGGTGACCATCTGATGAAAAATATAATATGTTTTTATCACTTAAAAATGGTGTGGTTTCTTCGCCTGTTGTGTTTATGTTTTTACCTAAATTTATAGGTTTTCCAAATGTTCCATCTTTATGGATATCAATAACAAAAATGTCTGTTTTCCCTAATGATGGAAGTCTGTCTGAAATAAAATACATCTTTGTATTACTTGAATTGAGGGTTGGGTATCCTGTAGAATATTTATCATTGTTAAATGGTAATTTTTCAATATTTATCCAATTCCCTTCTTGATCAACATCAGCCTTATATAATTCTAGTCGTTTGTTTTTAGGTAATTCTTGTTTTGAAGATTTTCTTACATATTTATTTCTACTAAAATAAACTGTTTTCAAATCTTCAGTATAAGCAATCCCTGTAGTATTAAATTTATTATTCTCTTTATTGGTTACTGGTTTGACATTTAATATCTCTCCATTAAAATCAATATCTCCTACAAATAATTCTTTACGAGAATTGTGATTTTTTCTACTTGATGAATTTGCGTTTGCCGCAGAAGTAAATACTAATTTTTCATCATCTAACATTGCAACTGCGTAATCAGAGTTTTCTTTATTGATCTCTAAAAACTTAATCTGGTATGAACTTGCAGACTCTTGCCCTGACATGTACATAATGTTTCCCAAAAACAAAACAAATAAAACAATTTTTTTCATGGTGTATAAATTAAACGATATTGGTTTTATATTACTTTTTTATAAAAATTAATCCTTTTTGTTACACTTTATGGGGGAATAAAAGTTGTTAACAGTGTGTTAATAACGTTTAATTTTGTAATTAATTATATAAAAACTACTTTTTCTGTTGTTTAATTTATAGTAAATAAAAAAGTCCGAGACTTAACTCGGACTTTAAAATATTAATAATAAGATAAAACATCTTATTTTAATGTTTAAGCTGTTTCTGTATTGTTTATCATATTTAGCTGAAATTCAAATTTTTACAGTATTAAAACACAATTAACAGATAAAGAAATAAAGATTATTTTGTTTCCTCTGTTTGAGGTGTTTTTACTTCAGATTCACTTTTTGTATTTGTAGAATCCTGTTCATTTAAATTTTCAATGATAACATCAGTAATATCAAATGCCTCTTTACCATAGAGTACTGTTTTGGTTTGTTTTGATGTTCCTAAAATAAATGAATAATTATTTTTTTGAGCATACTCTTTGATATAATCTCCAATTTCTTCATTTATACCATCGATCATTTCGTTTCCTTCTTGTTGAAATTGTTGCTGCACCATTTGCTGGCGTTGTTGGATCATTTGTTGCTCTTGCCTCAATTCCTGCTCTTTTTTAGCTCGGTCAGCATCTGATAATTTTGACAAGTTTTGTTGGTATTCCTGTACTTTTGCTTGAAATTGCACACCAAGTTGTTCAATTTCTTTCCCAATCTGTTCAGATTTCAACCTCATTTCTTCTTCTGCTGCCTTTGAACCTTTGTATTCCTTTAAAACTTCTTCAACATTAACATAGGCAATCTTTGACTCATTGCACGAAGTTAATATTATTAGAAAAGCGAATACTGCTAATAATTTTTTCATTTTATATATTTTTAAATTTGAGGGGCAAATGTATAAAATGTATTTTGTTTAAATCAAAATAATTTTACTTTGATGCCTATTATTTCACTTATATGCCATTATAAAATATATTTATAGCATTTAAATATTATATATATATAATTTATAGATAGTTGCTTAATTATTTTTATTCTAATGCATTTTATGTATTTTAAAAGCATTATATATCTTTTAAACTGTTAAAGTTCTTTAAAACGCTTTAAAATAGCTATTTTAAGTTTTTTAACAAATAGATTAAAGATGAGTATTCAAAACTTTTTTTCGCTTTCAGATTGGATTGAAAACCTACCCATGCAGCATTTATTAAATTTGATTTATTATTTTTGTGTTTTTCGGAAAGTAAACTTACATAGTAAGCATCAAATTTCATAGGAAGTGTTTTAACGACTTTCATATTCTCTTTAGCAAATAACAATTGTATTGATCTTTTAGAGAAATGCCAAAGATGTCTTGGGACATCATAAGCTGCCCAATATTTTTCATAATATTTTGCATCAAAACTTTTATAGTTTGGAACAGCAATAATAATTGTTCCGTTTGGTTTTAATATTTTTTTTAAATTAGAAATATATTCTTCTAAATTTGGCACGTGTTCTAAAACATGCCAGAGAGAAATTATATCATATTTAGAGTGGATATTATAATCCATTAATGCTTCAATATTATCAAATATTTTTTCATTTGAATCAAAAAGTTTTTTCTTTGTATATGTTCTTGCTTTTATATTTGGTTCGATTCCGCTAACACTCCAACCTGCGTTTTTACAAGCTAATAAAAAATCCCCTGTACCACAACCAATATCTAAAATCGTTTTTTGTTCTGTATTGAATGAGTTGATCAAGACTATCTTTTGTTTAATGGTATAATTCTTTACCAATTGATAAACTTTATCCATCAGAGATTGTTTTGCATCCGTATGTGAAATGTATTGGTCACTTTCATAATACTTATGCAAATCTTTTATTTCTGGTCTTGGAGAAGTAATTAATAATTCTGATTTTTCATCTTTTAAAATTGAAAATATTTCATTAGAAACAGTATGATCTTTACACTCTAAAAAAGGTATTAAAGAATTATTGTCTAAAGGAGATCTATCAATATTAATCATTTTAACGAATTGTATTTATTGCTTATATAATTTTTGTTCCACGTGAAACAATGCTTTTTACTTTATCCTTGTTGCCTTTAACTTTAATATGTTTTATCTACCCATGTAAACTAAAAGCACAGAAATATCACTAGGAGAAACACCTGATATTCTTGCTGCTTGTGATATTGAAGTGGGTTGAATTTTACTTAGTTTTTCTCTTGCTTCAAATGAGATTGATTTTATTTTTTGATAATCAAAATTATCAGGAATTGAAATATTTTCTAAACGATTTAATTTATCAGCATTGTTCTTTTCTTTATTGATATAGCCAGAGTATTTTACATGGATATCTGTTTGTTCAATAATTTCATTATCAATATTATTGTTAATTATAAACTGTTCTACTTTAGTGAATTTTCTAATGTCATTAAAATCTAATTGTGGTCGTGCTGCTATCTTAAACATCTTCATGGATTGTTTAATTAATGCTGATTTATTTTTTTCTAAAATTGGATTTACATCTTCTGGCTTTATGCTTGTTTTTTGTAAAAAATCAATAAATAAATCCGTTTTCTTTTGCTTTATCATTACTCTATCTAATCGTTCTTTTGAGGCTAAACCTATCGCATAACTCATTGGTGTCAATCTTAGATCTGCATTATCCTGACGTAATAGTGTTCGGTATTCAGCGCGTGATGTAAACATTCGATAAGGTTCGTCGGTTCCTTTTGTAATCAAATCATCAATTAAAACACCAATATAAGCTTCATCTCTTTTTAAAATAAAAGGTTCTTGATTGTTTATTTTTAATATTGCATTAATTCCCGCCATCAAACCTTGGGCGGCAGCTTCTTCATAACCTGTCGTTCCATTTATTTGACCGGCAAAATATAAATTTTTAATTCGCTTAGTTTCTAAAGTATGCTTCAATTGAGTTGGAGGAAAATAATCATACTCTATTGCGTAGCCGTATCTTAATATTTTAACATTTTCAAAGCCCGTTATTTGTTTTAAGGCTCTAAATTGAACCTCGTCCGGTAATGAAGTAGAAAAACCATTAACGTAATATTCGCTTGTTCTCCAGCCTTCTGGTTCAATAAAAAGCTGATGTCTTTCTTTGGTTGAAAATCTATCTATTTTATCTTCAATAGAAGGGCAATATCTTGGTCCAACTCCTTGTATTCTTCCTGCAAACATCGGGGAATCTTCAAATCCTTCTCTTAGAGTATCATGAACATCAATAGATGTATAGGTCATATAACAAGAGCGTTGTTTTTTAAGTTTTTTTGTCTGATCTGAAAAGGAAAATTTTTCTGTTATATCATCTCCTGGTTGTTCTACCATTTTAGAAAAATTCAATGAATTTCCGTCAACCCGAGGAGGTGTGCCTGTTTTCATTCTACCTGCTTCAAAACCCAATTCTACCAGATCTTCTGTTATACCTTTTGATGCTGCTTCTCCTGCTCTACCTCCTCCAAATGTTTTAGTTCCAATATGTATTTTTCCATTTAGAAAAGTTCCTGCAGTGATAATAACAGACTTTGCAAATATTTCAATTCCCAAGATAGTTTTAACACCAATGATTTGATCTTCTTTTACAATTAATCCATTTACCGAGTCTTGGTATAGATCTAAATTTTCAATATTTTCAAGCTGATATCTCCATTCATTAGAAAAATCCATTCGATCACTTTGTGCTCTCGGACTCCACATGGCAGGTCCTTTTGATTTATTAAGCATTTTAAATTGAATAGCGGTTTTGTCAGTTACAATTGCACTATAACCACCCAAGGCATCAATTTCTCGAATAATCTGACCTTTAGCTATACCGCCCATTGCTGGATTACAACTCATTTGCGCAATATTTTGCAAACTCATGGTAATCAATAATGTTTTGGCTCCTAAATTTGCCGCTGCTGCTGCTGCTTCACTCCCGGCATGACCGCCTCCAACAACTATAACATCATATGTAGTATTGTTAAAACTCATTTTTAAATTTTTAATGTTTCACGTGAAACAATATTTAGAAGTATTAAAAAGTGCGCAAAGATAAGTAATAATCCTCTTTTGAACGCATTTCTTCTTTTTCACTTCTTGTTTTATCTTTATATCCACAGTAATGTAAGACGCCATGAACCATCACTCTATGTAATTCATCAAGAAATGCAATACTTAATTCCTCAGCATTTATATTAATTCTTTCCACTGAAATAAAAATATCTCCTGATATTGTATCATCTTCAGTGTAATCAAAACTGATAATATCTGTTAATGTGTTGTGTTTTAGGTATTTAATGTTCTTTTCTAAAAGATAATCATCATCACAAAAAATATAATTTATCTCCCCTAAAACAAAGCTTTCTTTTTCAATTGCCAAAAGTATCCAAGCTGTTATTTCATTTTGCTGCTTAAATTCAAACAACGTTTCAATAAAATAATTGATCATTTTTAATTGTCTTTAAAATATTCATTAACTCTTTGTTGATAGTAAGGTGTCAAAGGGATTGATTTGCGTATCAAAATTTCATCTTGATTAAAATATAAACTCTTTGAATCTATTTTATCAATAGATCTGTACAGATATTTATTTTTATTTATATCTGATTTTCGTTTCTTTTCTTTTCCTTTATCAAAACTCGCTTTTTCTAATTTCAATAACTCGTGATTCAATAGTTGCATTTTTTCAATAACATGTTTATTAAGTCCTTTTTCTAATAAAAGCCTTTCTAGTTCTTCCATCTGCTTTTCTGCTTTTTTACCAGAACCACTTGTCTTTCCTTCCTTTTTCATCAAACTTTGCAAAGCTTGTCTTATTTGATATTGCTCTTTATAGATCTGATATTGTTCGCCACTCATCTGTTCTGATGGTTTTTTACCTGTTTCTTTTCCCGGCATTTGTTCTTCTTGCATTTTTTTTAATAAATCACTTTGTTTTTTAATAATATCAGGTAAACTAATGCTTTCTCCTTTTTTGCCCTTTCCTTGTCCGTTACTATTTTTTTGGTTTTGTAAATTTTGTAAAATGTTACTAAGTAAATCAGCTAAATTATTAGTTGCGGTCATGGTATAGTGTTGATTTGTTATACCTTGTTTTATTCTGTTCTCTGAAATATTCTCCAATGATTTATCTATATTATAATGCGCATTGGTCAAATCATTTTGAATTCTTGAGGTCAAACGTACCAATCGAAATGATAGTGTATATAGACTATCATCAATATGTTCAAAATATTCTTTTAAAACCTGTTGTTTTATAAGTTTTTGAGAGAAGTCTGCAGTTGACATAGCGTTTTCATCAAACGTTAACATTAATGCTTCCTGATCAAACGAAAATT
>JAUWUU010000119.1 GCA_030617765.1 Flavobacteriia bacterium
ACCAATTACTGTTTTTGCAATGGATAAAAAAATAAAAGATGTTTTTGTTACGGTTCAAACTAATGATCTTTTGAATATTGTGAATCAAGAATCAAAATCTATACATTTTGATCGAGAAGGAGATCAGGTTGTTAATTTTAATTTAAATGTTACTGATAAACTTGGAATAGCTAAAATAAAAGTCTTGGTAAAAAGTGGTAAACAAAAGGCTTCTTATGATATTGAGTTAAATGTTAGGGCTTCTAATCCAAGAATTACCGATGTAATTAATGCTGTAATTGAACCCGGAGATCCCTGGAAAGAAAATTATGCTGCATTAGGAATGATTGGAACCAATAAAGGCGTTGTTGAAGTTTCTTCTATCCCTTCTCTAAAATTACAGGAAAGATTAGCGTATTTAGTTCAATATCCTCACGGCTGTATAGAACAAACAACTTCTGCTGCTTTTCCTCAATTGTTTTTAGATAATTTACTCGATTTAACCAACCAGGAAAAGAAGGAAATTCAAGAAAATATATTAACTGCAATTGATAAATTAAAATCCTTTCAAATATATTCTGGTGGTTTGTCTTTTTGGCCAGGTGAACAAAATACTGCCAGTGATTGGGGTACAAACTATGCCGGACATTTTATGTTAGAGGCAAAAGCAAAAGGATATAGTTTACCTCCTGGTTTTATTTCGAATTGGATAAAATTCCAAAAACAAAGGGCAAATAGCTGGACATCTGATAGAGAAGGGAAAAGTTCTTATTCTTCCTCACAATTAATTCAAGCATACCGTCTGTATACACTTGCTTTGGCAAAGACACCTGTTTTAGGTGCAATGAACAGAATGAGATCAATCAAAAATTTATCTTTGGCAGCAAAATGGAGACTGGCGGCGGCTTATTATCTTATTGGTAAAAAGAAAATTGCTGAAGATATGATCGTTAATCAATCTACCATTATTAAACCGTATAAAGAACTCTCTTTTTCCTATGGTAATGCTACCCGTGATAAGGCTATGATTCTTGAAACATTAAGTTTAATGGGAAGAAAAAAAGATGCAAAAGTAATTTTAGATGAACTCGCAAAAAGTATGTCGTCAAGCAGGTGGTATAGCACACAAACAACTGCGTATTCCTTACTTGCAATTTCAAAATTTATTGGAACAACGGGAGATCTTAGCCAACAATTAAATTTTGAATACACTATCAATGATAAGAAATTAGAATCGTTTTCGGGTACTTCTCCCCTTTATCAGATTGATCTTAATTATAAGGAATCTTCTAATGGAGAAATAAAAATAAAAAATACAGGAACAAAAACAATTTTTACAAAAATGCAATTGGAAGGAATTCCTTTAACAGGAGATAAAACCAATGCTAATAATGACCTTCGTATAAACATACATTATTTAACTATAGATGAAAAAGAGGTTGATCCATCAAATTTAGATCAAGGAACAGATTTTATTGCTGAAGTACAAATTATACATCCGGGAATTCGTGATGATTATAAAGAAATGGCATTAACCCAAATCTTTCCTTCTGGATGGGAAATAAGAAATACACGTATGGATATTGTTGATTCCAATAATATTATTGACCAACCAACATATCAAGATAATAGAGATGATAGGGTTTTAACTTATTTTGATTTAAAAAGGGGTGAGAAAAAAACTTTTAGAATATTATTAAATGCTGCATATTTAGGAAAGTATTATTTACCTACTGTAAATTGTGAGGCGATGTATGATAATGAAATAAATGCCAGAAAAGCAGGATTATGGGTCAAAGTTGTTGAACCTGGGGTTAAGTAAAAATAAATGCTTTGAAATTTAAAAATTATTCTAAAAAATTATTATTTTATTTAGTATCATCAATACTGATTCTTTGGTTTGTTTTTAGCTTAGAAAATCCTCTTTTTAAAGATCCTAATAGTACTATAATAACTGATAGTCAGGGTAGATTATTATCAGCAAGAATTGCCGATGATGGTCAATGGAGGTTTCCTGAAATCGATTTAGTACCAACAAAATTTGCAAAAGCCATAACCTATTTTGAAGATGAATATTTTTATTTACACCCCGGTATAAATCCTATTTCAATTCTAAGAGCTTTAAAACAAAATATACAATCCGGAAAAATAGTAAGCGGAGGGAGTACGCTAACTATGCAAACCATAAGATTATCACGAAAAGGGAAATCAAGATCAATAATTGAAAAATTAAAAGAAGCAATATTATCTTTAAGGTTAGAAATTTCTAATAATAAAAGTGGCATACTTAAACTTTATGCTTCACATGCTCCTTTTGGAGGAAATGTTGTTGGTTTAGAGGCGGCTTCCTGGAGATATTTTGGCAGAAGACCTTCACAATTATCCTGGGGAGAAATATGCACTTTAGCTGTCTTACCAAATGCTCCTGCGTTAATTTATCCTGGAAAAAATCATGAAAAATTAAAGGCAAAAAGAGACAGGTTATTAAATAAATTATATGAAAAAGGTGAAATAGATAATGAAACTTGCGAGCTTGCTAAAGCAGAACCTTTACCTGGTTCTCCACATAGAATTCCTTCAATTTCGCCACATTTATTAGATAGAATAATTAAAGACGGTAAAAAGGGTAAAAAAACTACTACAACTATAAATTTATCTCTTCAAGAAAAAGTAAATAAAATTGTTAATAATTACCATAGTGTATTAAGTCAAAATGAAATTCATAATATTGCTGCAATAGTGTTAGATGTAGAAAAAAGTACTGTTTTGGCATATACAGGAAATAGTAATTGTCCAGAAGTAAATTCTGGAAGAAATGTAGATATTATTACCTCACCAAGGAGTACCGGGAGTATTTTAAAACCTTTTCTTTACACGTTTATGTTACAAGACGGTGAAATTTTACCCAATACTTTAATTCCTGATATTCCTACACAATATACAGGTTATGCGCCTAAAAATTTTGATAAAACGTATGATGGTGCTGTTCTGGCAAGCGAAGCTTTGGCAAGATCATTAAATATTCCTGCAGTAAGAATGCTACGAAATTATGGTATTGAAAATTTTTATCACCAATTGAAAAAACTTGATTTTAAAACAATTGATAAACCTGCTAATCATTATGGTTTGTCAATAATTTTGGGTGGTGCAGAAGCTACTCTATGGGATTTGAGTAATGCTTATATGAATATGGCACAAACTCTAAATAATGATGATTTTGTTTCAAAAGCATCCTATATAAAAAATAATCTCTCAAACACAAATCATGTTTTGGGTAAACCTAAAGTTTTAGACATTGGTGCGCTTTGGTGGACATTTGAAGCATTATCATCATTAAATAGGCCATGGCAAGAAACCGGTTGGCAAGAATTTGAATCTTCTAAAAAAATAGCCTGGAAAACAGGAACTAGTTTTGGTCATCGTGATGGCTGGGCAATTGGTATGACACCAAAACATGTTGTAGGAATATGGGTAGGAAATGCAGATGGAGAAGGAAGGCCTGGTTTGACAGGTTTAAGTGTTGCTGCTCCTATTTTATTTAAAATATTTAAAAATTTAGAATATATAGAATGGTTTGAAAAACCAAAATGGGATTTAGTACCTACAAAAGTGTGTAAAAAAAGTGGTTATCTGGCTTCTGATATTTGTGAAGAAAGCGAAGAAATACTGGCTCCTAAAAATTCAGTAAAAACATCTTTATGTCCTTTCCATAAAATTATTAATTTAGATAAAGATAAACAATTTAGAGTAAGTAGTAATTGTTACTCTGTAAATGAAATGAACTCTGTTTCTTGGTTTGTACTTCCTCCAGTTCAAGAATGGTATTTTAAAAAGAAAAATCCTTTTTATAAACCACTTCCTTCATTTAAAATGGGTTGTCAGCAAGAATTATTAACCAATATGGCTGTAATTTATCCAAAAAACCATACTCAGATATTTATTCCCAGAGAAATTGATGGAAAAATGGGGAAAGCAGTTTTTGAAGTAGTTCACAGAAATGAAGAGAAAACCATTTTTTGGCATTTGAATAATGTATTTATTGGAAGTACATTTAAAACTCATAGAATGGAAATTGCACCTGTTTATGGTAAACATACAATGACTTTAGTTGATGAAGATGGAGAAACAATAAGTTGGGTTTTTAATATTCTTTAAAAATATAAATGAAGCATCAAAAACTTTTAGAAAATAAACTAAAGGAAAAGATCAATAGCATATCTTCTCTTCCTGGTGGTGATATTAATGAGGTTTATAAAATTAAAACTGCTAAAAATAATTATGTGTTAAAGATAAACCGAAGGAATCTATTTCCAAAAATGTTTGAAAAAGAAAAAAAAGGATTAGAAATGCTTGCAAAATCAGGAGTAAAATCTCCTAATGTAATTCTCTCTTTCTCGGATCATAAATATCAATATTTAGTACTAGAATTTATAGAAGAAAAAGAAATAATATCTGTTTTTTGGGATAATTTCGCTATTGATCTTGTAAAAATTCATCAAGCAACTACTGAAAATTTTGGATTTGTTCATAACAATTATATCGGTTCACTACATCAAGATAATTCTGAAAAAGAGACCTGGGAAACTTTTTTTATTGAAAACAGAATCAAACCATTGGTCAAACAAGCCTTTGATCTTAATAAATTGGATAGAAATCATTTGAATCATTTTGAAAGCCTTTACAGTCGATTGAATAAAATTCTGCCAAAAGAGAAACCAGCATTATTACACGGTGATCTATGGATTGGAAATTTGATGTGCGGAAGAGGTCAAATTCCATATTTTATCGATCCGGCTATTTATTTTGGACATCGTGAAATGGATATTGCCATGACCCAACTATTTGGAGGATTTGATAATTCTTATTTAAATTTTTACAATGAAATTTTTCCTTTAAAAGATGGTTGGGGAAAAAGAATTGAAATTCATAATCTATACCCCCGACTGGTACATTTAATCCTTTTTGGAAGATCTTATTTAAGTGGAATTGAAAGTGTTATCAATAAATTTTGATCTTTGAAAAATTAATAATATTACTCAAACAAAGCTTTTAGTTCGGTAGCGTCATCTGGTTTAATTTTTTTAGCCAATAATAAACTCAATTGTTTCCTGCGTAATGCCCCGTCAAAACGCTCTTTTTCTAATTTCGTTTCGGGAACAATTTTAGGCACTTTTACTGGTGTTCCTGTTTCATTAACTGCAACAAAAGTATAAATACCCTCATTTACTTTAGTTTTTTCACCTGATTCGCGATCTTCGATCCAAACATCAACAAAAATTTCCATAGAAGAGGTAAATGCCCTTGATACTTTCGCTTCAATCGTTAAAACACTACCAACAGGAACGGCTTTTGTAAAAGCAACATGATTTACAGTTGCTGTTACAACAATTCTTTTACAATGGCGTCTGGCAGCAATACTTGAAGCTCTGTCCATTCTGGCTAATAATTCTCCTCCAAATAAATTATCTAAAGGATTTGTTTCACCTGGTAAAACCAAATCAGTTAATATAGTTAAGGTCTCTTTAGGGGTTTTTGCATTCATAAATAAAAGGGTAATTATTGAATTGTTTAAAATTTTTGTACCAGTAACCAAGCCTGTTCATCTTCCTTCCGCTTAATTTTGTTTAGACTATTTATAGCATCTCTTTTAGAGTCATAACTATCAAAAGAAACGATTGTCAGACCCCATTTATTAACACCTAAAATTCTGGAATTATAGCCATTGGATTTCAATTGGTTGAATTTTCTTTCAGCATTTTCAGGAACACGAAAAGCTCCGGCAATTACATGAAAACTTTTCTTTTGAGCGGTAATATCAATATTTAATGTTGGTAATGGTTTACTAATAACAAAAGTAGCATTTTCAATTTTTGTCTCTATTATCTTTTGTTGTTCTTCAGAAGCAACAATTACTTTATTGTTTTGATAATTGCGGTACATTTTGCCTCCAAACCCTAAAACGGAAAATCCTAAAAGAAAGATAGCTGCATATTTTAAATAATTTGGTGCTTTTTTTCTTTCTGGTGAAATAAGAATCAGTGCTTTTTCTTCTATCTCTTCAACTTGTTTTATATACCTTATCCTATTAATTTCCGGACTAACAAAATTATTCAAGCCAAATGATGAAATTAAATAATTGGTTTTCTTATCGGGCTCAAATAATAGCTTGTCGTTCTGTAAAGAAATTATACCAATATTTTCAAAATCCAGATCTTGATGCTTTAATTTTGAAAACCAGTTTTCAACTTCAAATTTTATAAAATTTAAAGCACTTTCGTAGGGTATTTTATCAATTGAAGCGATATAATTGGCTAATAAACCATCGTTGTTCTTTAGGTGACTATTAAAAGTAATTTGTTTATAAGGTGGGTGAAATGCATTAGAAAAGGAGTTGATTTCAGCCGATTTATTATTTGTTACAAAGCCTCCGAAATCAGGAATAATTACGCATTCATATCGATATAACAAATCACTAATGTAGTTGGAGAGACTCAAATGTTAACTTTATATAATTATTTTAACAAATCTAAAAAAAAACAAAAATTAATTTACGTTTATACAGCTTTTTTATTAACAATTTTTTTATTTATTTAAAAATCAATATTAAAATATGCCAGACAGTAAGATATTCTATAATTTAGTTCTTCAAGCAGCAGATGGAATTGGCGATATCAATGCAAAAAAACTAATAGCAAATTGCGGTAGTGCTGAGGCTGTGTTTGAAGAAAAAAATCAAAATCTTGAAAAAATATCCGGAATTGGAACCTATGTATTAAAGGGTTTGCGAAATAAAAATTTATTTAATATTGCCGAACAAGAGCTTAAATATATTGAAGATAACAATATCAAAGCATTTTCATTTTTAGATGAGGGTTATCCTGATAAATTAAAACATTGCATTGACGGACCGATATTATTATTTCAAAAAGGCAATATTAATCTAGATCAACAAAGAATAATCAGTATTGTTGGTACACGTCAAATGACCAATTACGGTAGGGCTTTTTTAGAAGGATTTATTAGTGAAATAAAAAAATACAATCCAATTATTATTAGTGGCTTGGCATATGGAGTTGATATTTTCGCACATAGATTGGCTATAAAAAATAACTTGCAAACCATTGCTGTATTAGCGCATGGTTTAGATATTATTTATCCAAAAATTCATACAAAAGA
>JAUWUU010000111.1 GCA_030617765.1 Flavobacteriia bacterium
TTCTTATCGTGAATTATTAGATATATTTTTTTATACCCATGATCCTACAACTTTAAATCGTCAGGGAGCCGATGTTGGAACAGAATATCGTTCGGCTATTTTTTATCATGATAAAAATCAAAAAAGTGAAGCTGAGAAGATCATTTTACAATTAGAAAATGATAAAGTTTTTAGTGATAAGATCGTTACAGAGATCACACCTTTTGATGTTTTTTATTTGGCAGATGATAATCATCAAAATTATTATAACAATAATAAAAACCAACCTTATTGCAGGGTAGTGATCAATCCAAAATTAGATAAATTTTTAAAGAAGTATAAGTCAAAAATTAAGTAGAAATTAATTTGGTATATTTTTTGACTATATAATAAAGAACTATAAATAATTAATATGTTTTCAAAATTAGAAAATTTATCAAAAAAACAACTGTTAATATACGGATTGCTGTTTGATGGACTAGGTATGATTCCTCTATTAAATTTTATTTGGGCTCCATTATCAGCTTTTTTAATGTTAAAACTGTATAAAGGGAATGTTGGTAAAATTGGTGGAATGGTTTCTTTTATTGAAGAAGTTGTCCCCGGATTAAATTTTTTCCCATCTTTTACTTTAACATGGTTATATGTTTTTGTAATAAAGAAAGGTGAGCCAGTAAATCAGTTTTCTTAACTCCAGGTATTGTAACATCTTTTTAATATTACCAATAAAAAAAAACTGCCTTTTCAGACAGTCTCATTTTTATAATTATAAAATTTAGAATCTTAGCCAAATAATTTACCTAAACTTCCTAAAAGTCCTCCACTTTTACCACCACCAGTCATTAAACCAGCAATATCATCAATAGATAGATCATTATTGTCAAAACCTTGCAATTTAGATGCCATATCTTTTTGATTGTCGTTATCATCACCAAGTAATCCACCTAATAGATCGGATATGCCATTTTGATCAGAAACACCTTTGCTCATTGCTTGTTTGCCCAAATATCCCATAACAAAAGGAGCTGCAGTTTTCATTAAGCCCATAGCAGCATTTAGATCAATACCACTTGCTTTACTTACAGCTTTAGCGGCATTACCTTCTTGCCCACCAAAAACATGGCCTAAAATATTTCCACCATCTTTCATAACCTTATCATCTATGCTACTACCACCTAATATGCTACCTAGGTTATCTAGCATACCACCACTACTGTGATTTGAACCGCCTAAAGCTTTTAATAAAGATGACGCTCCTCCAGATGAAGAGGCATTATTACCCATTGCACCTAAAATCATAGGCATTGCTGCCCCCAAAGCAGATGCTGCACTGGCTTTATTAAGACCAAGTTGGCCACTTGCTCCGTTAATTAATTGTTTTCCAGCATCGCTGCTTAATAAATCTAAAATACCACTCATAATATGTTTTTTAAGGTTAAAAATTAGTTTGCTGCAATTTACAAAAATTATTTATTATCTTTCAAAAAAATAATAATTAATGAAAAAACTAGCTTTACACTGGAAAATATTATTAGGGATGTTCTTAGGAGTAACTTTCGGATTTGTAATGTCAAATTTTGAAGGCGGAAAAGAATTAGTTCAAGATTGGGTGAAGCCATTTGGTACAATTTTTATCAATTCGTTAAAATTAATTGCTGTCCCCTTGATCTTAGGATCGTTGATTAAAGGTGTATCCGATTTAAAAGATATATCTAAGCTTTCTAAAATGGGTGGTAAAACAATATTGATCTATATCATTACTACTGTTATTGCAGTTTCAATTGGTTTATTTTTGGTAAATGTAGTTAAGCCCGGAAATTCAATAAGTGAAAAAACAAGAAAAGAGTTGGTTGGTAATTATACTGAAAGTACTCAAAAGTATAAAGATGAAGCCGCTAATCAACAAGAAAGCGGACCCTTACAAGCCTTGGTCGATCTGGTGCCTGAAAATATTATTGGCGCTTCAAGTGAAAATAAAAACATGCTACAGGTTATCTTTTTTTCCATATTTTTTGGTATTGGTTTGATTTTGATTCCCGAAAGTAAATCAAAACCAGTTAAAGATTTCTTTGATGGTTTTAATGAAGTGATCCTAAAAATGATCGATCTGATCATGTTAGCAGCGCCTTATGGTGTATTTGCGCTATTGGCTGCTTTAGTTGTAGAATCGCCAAGTGCAGATCTTTTTAAAGCGCTGGGATGGTATGCACTAACAGTTCTGTTTGGTTTATTACTCATGATAATGTTTTATGTTGCTATGGTGTATTTATTTACAGGAAAAAAACCAAAAGCTTTTTTAGATGGAATTTTCCCGGCTCAATTATTAGCTTTTTCAACCAGTTCAAGTGCAGCAACATTACCTGTTACTATGGAAAGAGTAACCGAGCATTTAGGTGTTGAAGAAGAGGTTTCAAGTTTTGTTTTACCCATTGGTGCAACCATTAATATGGATGGAACAAGTCTGTATCAGGCTGTTGCAGCAGTTTTTATTGCACAGGCATTTGGCATGGACCTGTCATTAAGTGTTCAACTCGGTATTGTTATTACTGCAACTTTAGCCAGTATAGGATCTGCTGCGGTTCCTGGTGCAGGTATGGTTATGCTGGTTATTGTTTTAGCGCAAGCAGGAATACCTGAAGCCGGATTGGCTTTGATTTTTGCAATTGATCGACCCTTGGATATGTGTAGAACTGCTGTGAACGTAACAGGTGATGCAACAGTATCAATGATCATTGCAAAATCAGAAGATAAATTAGGTGACCCCCACGAAAAAAAATGGGATGATAATTATGAGCATTAATTTGACAAGTCACCTTAGCTTCGTCATATCTATTATAAACGAAATTATAACTTAAAGACTGTATTAATTTACAAAAAACGACTTCATTTAAACCTGAGTTTAAACTAAAATTTATCTCAAACCCAGGTTTTAAAACATTTTTCATAAAATTCCGTGATCACCAATCTTTATTAAATTTTCATTTATATTTGCAACTAACTAAAAAATATACAAATGGATAACGGATTATACGCAAAAATTAATACTTCAAAAGGTGATATCCTTTTAAATTTAGAATTTGAAAAAACACCAGGAACGGTTGGGAATTTTATAGCTTTAGCTGAAGGAAATTTAGAAAATAATATCAAAGCTCAAGGCATAAAATATTATGATGGATTAAAATTTCATAGGGTTATTCCTGATTTTATGGTTCAGGGCGGATGCCCTCTTGGAACTGGAACAGGAAATCCCGGATATAGTTTTGACGATGAGTTTCATTCAGATCTAAAACATGATAAACCTGGAATTTTATCAATGGCAAATTCAGGGCCTGGCACAAATGGTAGTCAGTTTTTCATTACCCATGTTGCTACACCATGGTTAGACAATAAACATACTGTTTTTGGCAATGTTATTGAAGGCCAAGATATTGTTGATACTATTGCACAAGATGATATTCTTGAATCTATTGAAATTATAAAAATTGGTAAAGCTGCAGAAAATTTTAATCCTGTTGAAGCTTTTAGAAGTTTTGAAGGTGCAAGAGAAAAAAATATTGCCAAAGCTAAAGCTAAAACAGAAGCTGAATTAGATAAAATTGCTGCTGGATTTAAAAAAACCGAGAGTGGTTTACGTTTTCAATTATTACAAAATGGAAATGGTAAAAAAGGCGAAAAAGGAAAACAAGTTTCAGTTCATTACAAAGGGCAGTTAGCTGATGGGACCGTTTTTGATTCTTCTTATCAACGCAAAGAGCCCATCGATTTTACTCTAGGCATCGGACAAGTAATAAAAGGCTGGGATGAAGGTATTCAATTATTAAAAGTTGGTGATAAAGCCCGTTTTGTTATTCCATCTGATCTAGCTTATGGCAGTCAGGGTGCAGGTGGAGTGATTCCTCCTAATGCTACTTTGATCTTTGATGTGGAATTGATGGATGTAAAATAATCTTTTTTAACATATTTAAAAGACATTTTTTATTACCTTTATATCTAAAGATAAGTTCAACTTAACATTGAAATAGAAATGAAAAAAATATTTATCCTTTTTTTGCTTTTTTGTATCATACCCTCTAAAAATGTTTTTTCTCAAGAAGAAGCAAAAAAGCATCCTATACTAACCGATAAATTCCGATTCGAAATTGGATTATTTATGCCTTCAAAAACCGTTAAGATTGGTGCTGATGGATCTAATCCGGAAGGCAATATTGATTTTGGAAATTCTTTTAAATTTAATGATAGTGAAATAACTCCTCTATTTAGTTTTAATTGGCGTTTTGCTAAAAAATGGAATCTATCAGCAGAATATTTTAACGTTATAAATGCACAGAAGGCAGAACTACAAGAAGATATAGTTTGGGATGATATTACTTTTAAAAAAGGATCTTTTGTAAGAGCTGGGTTTGAATTTAACCTATATCGAATTTTTATTGGCAGGTCTTTTTCACAAGGGTTAAAACATGAGTTTGGTGCAGGACTAGGGGTTCATGCATTTAATAATAATGCCTTTATAGAAGGTGAAATAGCAATTAATGAAGAGGAAACTTCATTTGAAAGACGTAATGTAAAAGCTTTGATACCATTACCAAATATTGGAATTTGGTATTATTATACACCAAGCCCAAAATGGGCACTAATTGCTAAAGTAGATTGGTTTTCAATAACAATTGATAAATATTCAGGAGGTTTATGGAATATTTCAACGGGAATAAAATATCAAATTTTTAGAAATGTTGGAATTGGTATTGATTATAGATATTTTGATATTAATGCAAGGGTGAACAATTCTAATTGGGAAGGGAATTTTGATATGAGCTTTCAAGGACCTCTGTTTTTAATTCACGCTAATTTTTAAAAATTTATACCTGTTTTTTATAATAGGTTTTTATCAAAATTTAACTACTTTTGCAAACCAAAATAATTAACTCTTAAATTTTAAAAATGAAAAAACTAATAATTGGAATTGCACTCGTTTTCGTAACAACAGGAATATTTGCTCAAAATGCAAATGATTATATGGAAGTAACCAGAGATGTAATTAAAACAGAAAAAAAAGCTGCTATAGCTGAAGCTATGCAATTAACTGATCAAGAAAGTACTGTTTTTTGGCCTTTATACAATGAATATAATGAAAAGATGTATGTTGAGAATTCAAAATTAATTAATACAATTAAGGATTACGCAAACAACTATGATAAAATGACCGATGAGAAAGCTAAAGAATTATGGACAAAGGCTATGAAAATTGATTCAGATCTGCTTAAACTAGAAAAATCTTATTTTAAAAAGTTTGTTAAGATCATGCCTGCTACAAAAGCAGTTAGATATTTTCAAGCTGAAAGTAAAATTAAAAGCCTGGTTGATGCAAAATTAGCTTTAGAAATACCTTTATTTGAAGAAATGAATTAAAATATATTTTTAGAGAATAATTAAGATCCTTTCAAAATCACTTGAAAGGATTTTTTTATACTTAATCTTTCCACTTGATATTACAGCCAATACTTGGCTTTTGATCTTTTGAAATCTCACTCCCTTCCAATAAATTCTGTAAAGAAATTCGTAGATCATTCCCTGTTACAAGTATTCCATTATTTGGTCTTGAATCATCAATTTGCCCACGGTAAACTAATCGAAGTTCTTTATCAAAAACATAAATATCTGGTGTACAAGCAGCAGCATAGGCCCTAGCAACTTTCTGAGTTTCATCATATAAATACGGAAAAGGATAATGTAAATTCTTTGCCACTTTTTTCATTAAATGCGGTGCATCTTGTGGATAATTCTCTACATCATTAGAAGAAATTGCAAGAAAAGAGATTCCTTTGTTTTTAAAATCATTTGCAATTTTAACCAATTCATGATTTATGTGAATTACAAACGGACAGTGATTACAAATAAAGAATACCACAGTTCCTTTTTTACCTTTTAGATTTTGCAGATTTAAATTTTTATCAGAAATTGTATCCTGTAAAGTAAAACCAGGAGCAATTGTTCCCAATGCCAACATATTTGAAGGTGTATTTGCCATTTTTCAAATTTTTATAGTCCAAATTTATTAAAAATGAAGCAAAAAGATACAGTAACTTTTGATGATTTTCAAAAAGTTGATATCCGAATAGGTACGATCATCAAAGTTGAAAAATTTCCTAAAGCAAGAATCCCGGCATATCAATTAAAAATTGATTTTGGTAAAATAGGAATAAAAAAATCTAGTGCTCAAATTACCACATTTTACTCCAAAAAAGAACTTTTAAAAAAGCAGGTCATTGCAATCATAAACTTTAAACCAAAACAAATCGCAAATTTCATGAGTGAATGCTTAATTTTAGGTGTGCAAAATGGTGAAGATGTTGTACTTTTACGTACGCAAGAAAGTGCAAAAAACGGCAATAAAGTTTCATAATATTTTATTGGTTATAAAAATTTATATCAATGTTAATTAATCAAAAATTAAAACTATTAGCCAGCAAACTTAAGGGAGAACTTTTTTTTGATGATCTTTTAAAAAGTATTTATGCTACTGATGGATCGGTTTACAGAAAACTACCAACAGCAGTATGTTATCCCAAGAATGATCAGGATATTAAAATATTGATCAAATTTGCCAAGGATGAAAAAATCACACTTGTTCCGCGTGCAGCGGGAACTTCTCTTGGTGGACAAGTAGTTAGTGACGGAATTATTGTTGATATTTCAAAATATTTTACAAAAATCTTAGCTTTTGATGAAAAAGAAAAAACAGTTACAGTTCAGCCCGGTGTAATTCGTGATGAACTTAACCTATTTTTAAAACCCTACGGTTATTTTTTCGGACCGGATACTTCAACTTCAAACCGCTGCATGATTGGAGGTATGGTTGGCAACAATTCTTCTGGCTCTACTTCAATTCAGTATGGTGTAACACGAGATAAGGTTCTTGAAATAAAAACAATTTTATCTGATGGTAGTGATGCTATTTTTAAATCATTGAAAAAATCAGAATTCATTCAAAAAACCAAAGGGAACAATCTAGAAAATAAAATCTATCAAATTTTATTTATTGAACTATCAAAACCCGAAGTTAGAGAAGAGATCATTAAAGAATTTCCAAAACAAAATATTCACCGCCGTAATAATGGTTACGCAATTGATGATTTGATCAATACTGAAGTTTTTAGCGATAGTGACCAGGATATCAACATTGGAAGATTGCTTTGCGGAAGTGAAGGAACACTTGCATTTACAACAGAAATCACAGTAAAAGTTGATGATCTTCCTCCAAGTGAAAGCATTATGATCGCTTCGCATTTTGAGAGTATCAATGAGAGTATGGAAGCAGTGGTTGTGGCTATGAAACACAATTTATACATGGCTGAATTAATGGATAAAACCATTTTAGATTGTACAATCAATAATCGTGAACAAAGAAAAAACAGATTCTTTGTTAAAGGTGATCCCAAAGCAATTTTAATGTTGGTTGTTTCAAGTAACTCTATAAAAGAAACACAAAAATTAGCCGATGATCTAATATCAGAACTCCAAAAAAATAATTTTGGTTATGCGCATCCAAAATTAACCGGAACAGATATTGACAAAGCGATAAATTTACGTAAAGCCGGCTTAGGCTTATTGGGAAATATAGTTGGAGATGATAAGGCTGTTGCCTGTATTGAAGATACTGCTGTTGAATTAAATGACCTTCCGGAATATATAGAACAACTTTGCTCAATGATGCAAAATTACGATCAGGATGCTGTTTATTATGCCCATGCCGGTGCTGGAGAATTGCATTTGCGTCCAATCTTAAATTTGAAAAAAAGCAAAGAAATTCAACTTTTCAGATCTATTACAACTGATGTTGCAAAATTGGTAAAAAAATATAATGGATCAATGAGTGGTGAACACGGTGATGGAATTGTTCGTGCTGAATTTATTCCTATGATGATCGGTAAAAAGAATTATGAATTATTGCGTAAAATA
>JAUWUU010000040.1 GCA_030617765.1 Flavobacteriia bacterium
TAATCTGGCTCTTAAGATGTCTTTTCCTTCGGTTTTTCCTGTGTTTAATGCAGGATGAGATCCTTTTTCAGGTTTTGCATTATCTGTTGTTTCTAATTTACCTGCAAAATCATTCTTAACATTTTTACCCCAAGATTTTTCTGCAAAATCAGCTCTCCAAGAACTCATTCCCCATTTCATACTATAAGCATTATCAAACCCGGCTAATCTTAAAAGGCTTGTAAAATAAGCTGCTGATTGTCCGGAATAACATACTATAACTATTTTGTCAAAATCTTTTGATTTGATCTTGTTTTCAAAATAATTTAACAGATCGGTTGTAGGTACGTTTACGGCATTTTTAATATGGCCATATTCATACCAAGTGTCACTTCTCACATCAACAATGTGGTATTTTGAATTTTTCAAATTCTTTTTAACCTCATCAGCTAAGACTAGTGCAGGAGCTGCATCACTGTTGATAAAATTACCGTTTGCTTCTAAATAATTCAGGAGCGTTTCAAACTCATCAACCGCACTTAAGGGTGAATTTTTAGAAATGTCATTTTTTGTTGTAAAACTGCTAAATAAAGTCGCAGTTGAAATAAGTACTGCTGCTAAAAAAATTGATAGCTTTTTCATAATTTAATTGTTTAGTATTATTATTGTTTAGTAATTATTATTATGTAACCAAAATTATAGCAGGTAGAAAATTATTTATATGACATTTATCATTTCTATACAATATATAATCAATTAAGACAGTCTTAATTGTTACATATGAAAGTAACAATTGTGACATTTATTATTTCTGTTATAATTATTTACAAATATTTGATCAAATATTATTTAAAAAGCAGTATTACAATGTGTTATATTAAAATAAAATGATTTTAAAAGAAGTTTTATGAATTATTTAAAAATCAAAAAATCAAAAAGTTTAATTATACAAGCAAATAGGCAAGTTTTTTAAGGGGATTTTTAAGAGAAGAAAATAAAAAATTTAAAATATATTATTAATTCTACGATATTTTTAGGAATATTTCATTATTTACTATTAAATAATTGAAAGAATTATGAATAATACATTTATTATTAAAACTCAATTTTGAGGAGTTTAAAAATGAACTCAAAAGTATTAGTTGAGCTAATCTCACTTTTTTTAGCGGGATTAAGATTAATACCTCAACATTTGGGTCAATTCCTAAAATTGTTTGGGCTTGACCTGAGATTTAAAACTTCTAATAATAGGGTAGAAGAAAATGGAAACAATAGTTTAAACTCCAAAAATGGTAATCACCAGAGAACGAGAACCACCATTATTTCTATGTTCGTTAAGAAAAACACCTTGCCAGGTACCCAAATTTAGTGCACCATTGGTGATAGGAATTTGAATTGAGCTTCCTAAAATTGAGTTTTTAATATGAGCAGGCATATCATCATCACCTTCATAATTATGTTTGAAATAAGGTTCGTTTTCTGGCACCACCTTGTTTAAAAAATTCTCAAGATCATGACCTACTGTAGGGTCGGCATTTTCATTGATGGTTAAACTTGCCGAAGTATGTTTGATAAAAATATGAGCTAACCCAGTATGTATTTCCTTAATTTCCGGAATATTTTTTAAAACTATATTAGTTATTAAATGAAAACCCCGTTTATAGGGTGGTAATTTGATTTGTTTTTGAAATATTTTCAAATTAAAATATATTTTTAACTCTTGATTTGCATTATTTACTCAAATACATTTTTCTTCTAGAATACAATTCGTAGAACTGATCGTCTTTTAAACTATCAATAAATAAGATACTTTCACCTGTTGATTTCATTTCAGGGCCTAAATTTTTATCTACATTAGGGAATTTATTAAAAGAAAATACCGGTTGTTTAATAGCAAAACCATTTAATTTTGGTTTAAAATCAAAATCGGTTACTTTCTTTTCTCCCAACATGACCTTAGTTGCATAATTAACATAAGGTTCATTATAAGCTTTTGAAATAAAAGGTACGGTTCTCGATGCTCTTGGGTTTGCTTCGATGATATAAACTATGTCATTTTTAATGGCAAATTGAATATTGATCAAACCAACGGTTTTTAGTGCTAAGGCAATTTTTTTAGTATGGTCTTTAATTTGTTGCATTACAAATTCGCCCAAATTAAAAGGAGGCAATGTTGCATTAGAATCTCCCGAGTGCACTCCACATGGTTCAATATGTTCCATAATTCCAATAATATAAACATTTTCACCATCACATATTGCATCAGCTTCAGCTTCAATTGCACCGTCTAAATAATGGTCTAACAATAACACATTATTGGGTATCTTTCTTAGAATATCAATAACGTGTTCTTCTAACTCTTCTTTATTGATAACAATCTTCATACCCTGACCGCCAAGTACATAGCTAGGTCTTACAAGAATCGGAAAATTTAATTGATCAGCAATTTCATCAGCTTCTTCTGCCGTTGTTGCAGTTCCAAATTCAGGAAAAGGTATTCCCAGTTCTTCTAACAATTTTGAAAATCGACCTCTATCTTCGGCAAGGTCTAAGGCTTCAAAACTTGTTCCAATAATTTTAATACCGTATTTATCTAATTTTTCAGCTAATTTTAGAGCGGTTTGCCCGCCCAACTGTACGATTACTCCTTCTGGCTTTTCGTGTCGTATGATATCGTAAAGGTGTTCCCAAAAAACAGGTTCAAAATATAGTTTATCTGAAATATCAAAATCTGTAGAAACTGTTTCGGGATTACAATTAATCATTATTGTTTCATAACCACATTCTCTGGCAGATAATACACCATGAACGCAACAATAATCAAATTCAATTCCTTGCCCGATTCGATTAGGGCCAGAGCCTAAAACAATAATTTTTTTCTTATCAGACCTAACACTCTCGTTATCAGTAAAGCATTTTCCATTAACATTCATGTTGTTTTCAAAAGTAGAGTAATAGTAGGGTGTTTCGGCTTTAAATTCAGCGGCACATGTGTCAACCAATTTATATACTCTATTGATGTTTTCTTCTTGTCTTTTTTTGTGAACTTCACTTTCCCAACAACCTAACATATGAGCGATCTGCCTGTCAGCAAAACCTTTTTGTTTTGCTTCTAATAATAATTCTCTTGGCAATGATTCTAAATTATTAAAAGAGGTAATTTCTTTTTCAAAAGCATATAATTCTTCATATTGTTTTAAAAACCATATATCAATTTTGGTGATCTCATGAATTCTTGCAAGCGGAATTCCCATTTGAATGGCATCATAAATAACAAAAACTCTATCCCAACTAGGATATTGCAATTTTTGAATGATCGTATCGTAATCTTTAATACCTTTTCCATCAGCACCTAAACCATTTCTACTGATTTCTAATGATTGCGTTGCTTTGTGCAATGCTTCCTGAAAGGATCTTCCAATTCCCATAACTTCACCAACCGATTTCATTTGCAAACCAATAGTTCTTTCAGAGCCTTCGAATTTATCAAAATTCCAACGGGGTATTTTTACAATTACATAATCTAATGTTGGTTCAAATAGGGCAGAAGTGTTTTTAGTGATTTGATTTTCAAGCTCATCTAAATGGTAACCAATCGCCAATTTTGAAGCGATCTTAGCAATAGGATATCCGGTAGCTTTAGAAGCAAGAGCAGATGATCGAGAAACACGAGGATTAATTTCGATGGCAATTAATTTTTCTTTTTCATCAGGACTCATGGCAAATTGCACATTACAACCTCCTGCAAAATCACCTATAGAACGCATCATTTTTATGGCCATATCGCGCATTCTTTGATAAGCCGTATCACTTAATGTCATGGCTGGAGCAACCGTAATAGAATCGCCTGTATGAATACCCATTGGATCCATATTTTCAATGGTACAAATAATCACAACATTGTCATTCTTATCACGTAAAAGCTCTAATTCATATTCTTTCCATCCCAGTAATGCTTTGTCGATCAGCACTTCATGTATTGGAGAAGCTTCTAATCCGCGTTGTAATAATTTATCAAAATTTTCTTTTTCATAAACTATTGAAGCACCGGTGCCACCTAAAGTAAATGAAGGTCGGATAACTAATGGAAATCCAAATTCTTGTGCAATTTCTTTACCCTTTAAAAATGAGGTTGCTGTTTGAGATGGCGCTTGAGGAATGCCAATAGTATCCATTAAAGCTCTAAATTGCTCACGATCTTCAGTAATTTGAATTGCATTGATGTCAACACCAATAATTTTTACATTAAAATCTTTCCAAATACCTTTGTCATCAGCTTCAATACACAGGTTTAGCGCAGTTTGTCCACCCATTGTTGGTAGGACAGCATCGATTTCATGTTTTTTTAATATTTCAATAATTGATTTGGTTGTTAGCGGTTTTAAATAAATATGATCAGCCATTTGTGGATCTGTCATGATAGTAGCAGGATTTGAATTGATCAGGATAACTTCGATCCCTTCTTCACGGATAGAACGAATTGCTTGAGTACCTGAATAATCAAATTCGCATGCCTGACCGATAATAATTGGACCAGAACCTATGATTAAAACCGATTTTATAGAAGTATTTTTTGGCATTCTGTGTATTTTTTTTGTAAAAATAATTAATTGTAATAAACTTGGGAAATATTATTAATAAGTTTTTATTTATGATATAAAAAAAAGGTGTTACTAATAAAAGCAACACCTTGTAGATTGTATAAACAAAATTCATTATTTTTTTGGGTTGGGTTCAGAAGAAACTGAAAGTTTTTTTCTGCCTTTAGCTCTTCTTCTAGCTAAAACCTTTCTACCACTTACACTTTCCATTCTTTCTCTGAATCCGTGTTTATTCTTTCTTTTTCTCTTTGATGGTTGGAATGTTCTTTTCATTTCTTTAAATCTTAATAATTGGCTTCAGCTTTCTTTTCGTTAAAAGTGCGGCAAATATACAAAGACTTTTACATCTTACAAGCAGTAATTAAAAAAAAATTATATTATTTATAATTTGAAAGAATTGATAGTATAAATATTAAAAATCTAAAGATTATGTTTTTGAATGGCATAAATATATTGCCTATTTTTGCACAAATATTTTTTAAGATATTTTAAAATTATATTTTTTTAAAGCTACATCATTTATATGAAAGATTTATTTGAAAGAATAGTTAAAGATAAAGGTCCCTTAGGAAAATGGGCTAAACAAGCTGAAGGTTATTATGTGTTTCCAAAGTTGGAAGGACCGATATCAAATCGGATGAAATTTAATGGAAAAGAAGTATTGACTTGGAGTATAAATGATTATTTAGGTTTGGCAAATCATCCGGAAATTAGAAAGGTAGATGCTGAAAATGCAAAAGAATACGGTATGGCTTATCCGATGGGTGCCAGAATGATGAGTGGACATACCAAGTATCACGAACAGTTAGAACGTGAATGTGCAGAATTTGTTAGTAAAGAATCTGCCTATCTTGTAAATTTTGGTTATCAGGGGATGGTATCTGCAATAGATGCATTGGTTACTAAAAATGACGTTATTGTTTATGACATGGATTCACATGCCTGTATTATTGATGGGGTAAGATTGCATCAAGGAAAGCGATTTACATTCAAGCATAATGATATGGAGAGTTTTGAAAAAAACTTGGTAAGGGCAACAAAGATTGCTGAAGAACACAATGGAGGTATCTTAGTAATTAGTGAGGGTGTTTTTGGAATGAGAGGGGAGCAAGGTAAATTAAAAGAAATAATTGCCTTAAAGGAAAAATATAATTTTCGATTATTAGTTGACGATGCCCATGGTTTTGGTACTTTAGGTAAAACCGGAGCTGGAGCAGGTGAGGAGCAAGGAGTTCAAGATGATATTGATGTGTATTTTGCTACTTTTGCAAAATCTATGGCAGGTTTTGGTGGTTTTTTTGCTGCAGATAGTGATGTAATACAATATTTACAATATAATATGCGCTCGCAGATGTTTGCAAAATCATTACCAATGACAATGGTAAAAGGTGCTTTAAAACGCCTGGATATGATAAGAACTATGCCTGAATTAAGAGATAAACTTTGGGAAAACGTTAGAGGTTTGCAAAATGGCTTAAAAGAAAAAGGCTTCAATATTGGAAAAACAAATACTTGTGTAACACCCGTATTTTTAGAAGGTGATATTCCAGAGGCAATGGCTTTGGTAAATGATTTAAGAGAAAACCATAGAGTATTTTGTAGTATTGTAGTTTACCCGGTGATTCCTAAAGGAATGATATTGTTACGTTTAATACCTACTGCTGCTCATAATTTAGATGATGTATCTGAAACTATAATTGCATTTTCATCGATCAGAGAAAAATTAGAGAAAGGAATTTATAAAAGGATAGGTTCTGCTATGCTGAGCTCTGTTCAATAAAATAAACTTCATATTTAGCTTCATTCATCTACTTTTAATCTTGCCGAGGCTTGAGTAGATTCATCTGTAAACTGATTGTTCAAATATTTATAATAAGCGGCAATACCAATCATTGCGGCATTATCAGTAGTATATTCAAATTTTGGGATATAAGTTGTCCAGCCTAAGGTTTCTTCACAAGCTTTTAATGCTGATCTAATTCCTGAGTTTGCTGAAACACCTCCGGCAATAGCAATATGTTTAATATCGGTTTGTATAGAAGCTAATTTCAATTTTTCTAATAAAATTGTGATAATAGTATCTTGGATCGATGCACAAATATCATTGAGGTTATCTTTGATAAATCCGGGATCAGCTTTGTGTTCCTTTTGCAAAAAATATAGAATGGCGGTTTTTAATCCGCTAAAGCTGAAATCCAGTTTATTTTTAGTTTTTGGCTTGGGAAATGTATATGCTTTTGGGTTTCCAAGCTTTGCATATTTATCAATCAGTGGTCCGCCAGGATATGGTAAACCCAAAATTTTTGCTGATTTATCAAATGCTTCTCCAACTGCATCATCAATGGTTTCACCTAATATTTCAAATTTAAAATAATCGCTAATTTTTAAAATTTGAGTGTGCCCACCACTAATCGTTAAACATAGAAACGGAAAAGGAGGGGAATGATGATCATTATCTTTAATAAAATGTGCCAAAACATGGGCCTGCATATGATTAACTGCGATTAAAGGTATTTTTAATGCCAATGCCATTGATTTTGCAAATGAAGTCCCCACTAAAAGGGAACCTAATAAACCAGGACCTTTTGTAAAAGCGATGGCATTAAGATCTTTTTTGTCAATTCCTGAATTTTTCAGGGCTTGTTGAACAACCGGAACAATATTTTGTTGGTGAGCTCTTGATGCCAGCTCAGGTACTACGCCTCCGTATTCAGCGTGAACAGTTTGATTTGCAATATTGTTTGATAGAACATTGTTATTTTGTAAAACTGCTGCACCTGTATCATCGCACGATGATTCAATGGCTAATATGTTAATTGTTTTTTTATGCATTAATTATAAATGTTAGTCACAAAAATTGTACTTTTAGACCTGCAAATCTATGAATTATTATTATCAAAAAGTTTAAGAAAATAACTTTAAGAATTATTATTTATTCGATACTTTTACTAGTATTGTTAAGTTTTGTATTGTCACAATCATCAATTCAAACTTATATTGCGGGTAAAGTTACCACTTCAATAAATAATAAATACGGTACCGAAATCAATATTGAAAAAGTAGATTTATCATCAATAAGAAATGTTGAATTTATTAATACTCTAATAAAAGATCATCATTTAGATTCATTAATCTATGTTCAAAATTTCTCCACATCAATATTAAATTATGCAAATATATTTAATAATAAATTTGATCTGGGTGATATTAAACTGCAAAATGGGTTCTTAAAAATGAAGACCTATCAAGATGAAGACACAAATAACTTAACCTATTTTTTTCAAAGTTTTAAAGATGATTCATCTGAATCCTCAAATACGTTTAAACTTTCAAGTTCATCAGTAATATTAGATGATATTGACTATATTTTATTTGATGAAAACAAACAGGAAACGCCTATTGTTTTTTATAAAAATATTAGTGGTTTGTTTGATAACTTCAGTATGGTAAGTTCAACAATAAATGCGAATATTCGCGATTTAAGCGCATTTCAAAATAATAATATTACCATAAACAGATTTGATACAGATTTTTTGTATTCAGAAACGGAAATGCAATTTTATAATTCAACTTTACAAACTGAGAATTCAACCATCCTTGCAGATATTGATTTCAAATTTGATAAAGAGGCGCTATCTGATTTTAATGAAAAAGTTTTGATAGATGCAAATATTACTAAAGCTGATCTTGCTTTGGTCGATCTAAATAAATTATATAGTGAATTTGGTAAAAATGATAAATTCCATTTTTCAACACATCTTAAAGGAACATTAAATGACTTCATTCTACATGATATTGACTTGGTATCAGAT
The DNA here is from genome assembly GCA_030617765.1 of Flavobacteriia bacterium. Classification (GTDB taxonomy): domain Bacteria; phylum Bacteroidota; class Bacteroidia; order Flavobacteriales; family Flavobacteriaceae; genus Namhaeicola. The sequence goes on from JAUWUU010000040.1 coordinate 8,393, forward strand.
AGAAAATCTTCGTTAAATGGTTCAATTGAGATGAAGGATGTATTTGATAATGACAAATTTTATTTAAATGCTGATATAGATAATGTTACAACCAGTTATGATCAGTTGAAAAATCTATTGCCAGATCTGTTGGGTAAAACATTGCCTGTTTCTGTTCAGAAATTTGGTAGATTTAGTAGTTCAGGGATAATAAAACTTGACAAGAATAATATAGAAACGAAGCTTAAATCAAATTCAAAATTAGGTTTTTTTGACAGTGAATTAAAATTAAGTAATATTGATGATATTGATAATGCACATTATATTGGAAAAATAGAACTTACTGATTTTAAACTAGGGGATTTTGTTAGAGACAGTTTGATTGGAGAGTTATCTATGGAAGGTGAAATTGACGGGAGAGGATTTACTTTAGACTCCATTAGTACAATAATTAAGGGAAAGATTACCAAGCACCAGTATAAAGGTTATACATACTCTAATATAGATATTAACGGTATCATAAAAAACAGACATTTTAATGGGCAGCTCAATGTTGATGATCCCAATATTAAAATGAGTTTTTCAGGTTTGGCAGATATTTCCAAACAAAAAAATGATTTTGATTTTAAAGCTGATGTTGCTTATGCAAATTTTAATAAATTAAACCTTTATACAAAAGACGAAAAAGCAGTTTTAAAAGGGATAATTGATATTGATGTAAAAGGCAATAGCTTTGATAATTTGTTGGGTGAACTTTCATTTAAAGATGCTTCATATTCTAATCAAAATGATAATTATTTCTTTAAAGATTTTAATATTACTGCAAAGAATGTAGACTCAACCAGAATAGTTGCAATTAACTCAACTGATATTGTTACAGGGAAAATAAGCGGAAATTATCAATATAAAGATCTGCTTAAAGTATTAAAAAATTCCATAGGTAGTATTTTTATAAATTACCAAAGAGAAAATGTAGCGCAAGGACAACAGGTAGAATTCAATTTTAATATCTACAATAAAATAATTGAAGTTTTTTATCCAGATGTTAAAGTTGGTTATCAAACTTATATTAAAGGAAAAATTGATGCAGATAAAGATAAAATTGAACTCTTATTAAAATCCCCAAAAATTCAAGTATTTAACAATGTTATTGACAGTGTAAAGTTACAAATCGATAATAAAAATCCTTTGTATAATACACTACTAAGTATTGATAAGATTGAAACTAAATATTATTCTGCCTCAAATTTTAATTTGGTAAATGTTACACTCAAGGATACATTGTTTATAAGAACTGAATTTATTGGAGGTAAAGAGAAAACAGAAAACTTCGACCTGAGTTTTTATCATACAATTAATGAAAATGGCCAATCTGTAGTTGGGATAAAACAATCTGAGATAGGTTTAAAAAAATCAATTTGGAAAATAAACCCATCCAATAACGATCAAAATAAAGTAATTTTTGATGATAATTACAAAACATACGCTATTGATAATATTAATATGGTCTCAGGAAATCAGCGTGTTGATCTGGCAGGTGCCGTACATGGAAAAAATAACAGAAATATTGATCTAAAATTAGAAAATGTAAATTTACACGAAATTACACCGGATATTGATAGTGTTTATATTGAAGGGAAAGTTAATGGGACAGTTCAAATGAAAAGTTTTGATAATAAAATGTTGCCATATGCTGATCTTACTATCAATTATTTTAGCATAAATGATGAATATTACGGTGATTTTTCTTTAAAAGCATCAGCAGATGAAACAATTAAAAATTACAGTTTTGAAGCCCAACTTTTAAATAATGATCTTAAAAGCTTTTATACTTCAGGAAATATTAATTTTAATAAAACAGAACCAACAATTGATGCAAAATTACTGTTTGATAAATTCAATTTAAGCGCATTTAGTCCGTTAGGTAAAGGTGTTCTGACAAAAATAAGAGGTTTGACAACGGGTAATGCAAACGTGACAGGAAATTTAAAAAATCCTGATGTTAATGGTGAATTGATACTGCATAATGCTGGTTTAGCACTACCATATCTCAATGTGAATTATGACTTTGGCGAGAATTCTAAAGTTCAATTATACGAGCAAACTTTCGATTTTCAGTCCATAAAAATTACTGATACTGAAATGCAAACAGAAGGAGTGATTTCAGGTACAATTAAACATCAAGGTTTTAAAAATTGGGATTTGGATCTTCAAATTTCAACTGATAATTTGTTGGTATTGAATACTGAAGATAAAGAAGATGCATTGTATTATGGCACAGGTTTGATTAAAGGCAGCACGACTTTAATAGGTCCTACAGATAATTTGGTAATTACTGTTGAAGGCACAACAAATCCAGGAACAGAATTTATAATTCCTTTAAGTTATGTGAGTACTATTGGAGAATCTAAATTGATACATTTTGTCAATCCCAATGAGGAAGAAATTGATGAAAAAGAGAATAAAGATATTGTGTTTGAACAGTTAAAAGGTTTGACTCTTAATTTTAATTTAAATGTCACTAAAGATGCTGTGGCAGAAGTAGTTATAGATAAACAAACAGGTAGTGTATTGCGCGGTAGCGGTGACGGAAATTTACGTTTAAATATTGATGTGAATGGTAACTTTAAAATGTATGGGGGATTGGTTTTAGACAATGGAGAATATCAGTTCAAAAATATTATTAATAAAGATTTTGTAGTACAAGAAGGTGGAAGTGTAGTTTGGAATGGTAGTCCGTTTGATGCTGAATTAAATCTTGAAGCTGTGCACCGTACAAAAGCTAATCCAGCAGTATTGTCTGAAGAAATTTCAAGTACAAGAAAAATTGATATTGACTTAATTACCTACATAACAGGCTCTTTATCAGAAGCAAAATTTGATTTTGATATAAATATTCCAAATTCAAGTTCTTTGGTAAGTAATGAAATAGATTTTAAATTGAATAATGATGATGAAAAATTAACTCAATTTTTTTCACTATTGGCCACAGGGTCTTTTGTTAATCTTGATCAAAGTCAAAGTAAAGGTAATTTTAGTGGTAGTGCTGCCATAGCTGGAACACTTGCTGAACAGGCTTCATCAATTTTAACAAATGTTTTAAAAAGTTCAAGAGATGATATTCAAGTGGGGGTTTCATATGATTCAGGAACTCAAAGTAAAGTTGAAAACGTTACAACGGATGATCAGTTGGGTATTTTAGTTTCTGGAAGAATTGGAAATAAAGTTATTGTTAAAGGTAAAGTTGGTGTTCCTGTTGGATCAAATACAACTACAAATGTTGTAGGAGAAGTAGAATTATTGATGCCTTTAAATGAATCTGAAACCTTGTGGGCTAAAGCTTATAACCGTCAAAATGAAGTTCAATTTGATATAGTTGACAGCGAAGGTTATACCCAGGGAGTAGGGGTTTCTTATTTGATGAAATTTGAGGACACCAAAGAATTTATGGAAAAAGTAGGTTTAAAAAAGACAGAAGAAGAGAAAATGCTCACTAAATATCAAAGAGATAGTATAAAAGAAGTTAAAAAGATGTTGAAAAAAGAAGAAAAATTAGAAAAAAAGCAATCAAAGATTGATGATAAAAATTAATCTTTTCAATTCTAAATTCTCTTTTTTTTTATTCTTAATTTCAAATTATTTTTATTGTCATGTTTAATTTTGAAAAAAAAACAGCATATTTGATGTCTTAAATCATTAAAATAAACAATATGAAAAAATCATCTACATTAATCCCATTATTAATCATTGCTGCTTTATTTTTTATTTTTGGTTTTGTAACATGGATCAATGGTGCGCTAATTCCATTTATGAAAACTATAAATGAATTAACTGCTGCTCAATCATATTTAGTAGCATCGGCATCATATATTTCTTTTGTTGTTATGGCACTACCAGCTTCAGCTATTTTAACTAAGATAGGATACAGAAGAGGAATGTCATTAGGCTTATTTATTATGGCTCTGGGAGCTTTAGTTTTTATACCAGCCGCAAATGCAAGAACATATTGGTTATTTTTATTAGGGATTTTTATACAAGGAACCGGAATGACGTTACTGCAAACAGCAGCAAATCCGTATGTTACGATCTTAGGGCCAATGGAAAGTGGTGCAAAACGTATTGCTATTATGGGAATTGCAAACAAAATTGCAGGTGCTTTGGGATCTTTGATTTTTGGTGCATTACTGTTGTCTGGTATTGATGATGTAAATGAAAAATTAAAAACGGTAACCGGTCCTGAAAAAGAGCAGCTATTAGATACGATGGCCAGTAGTGTTCATATGCCTTATATAGTTATGGCCATAGTACTTGCTTTATTGGCTGTAATGATAAATAAAGCTCCTTTACCTCATGTTGAGGCTAAACCTATTGAAGAAGGAAAAGATGGTGTTACAGCTAAAACTAGTATTTTTCAATTTCCTCATTTAATATTGGGTGTATTTGCTTTGTTTATGTATGTAGGAGTTGAAGTAATAGCAGGTGATTCAATCATTTCATATGGTTTATCTTTAGGTATGCCTGTAGAAAAGGCCAAATGGTTTACAACATATACATTAATTGCAATGGTCTTTACTTATGCATTGGGAGTATTTTTAATACCAAAATATTTAAGTCAGACAAAAGCACTAAAAATAAGTGCTATACTGGGTATTATTTTTAGTTTGATCATAGTTAATACATCAGGATTCACATCAGTGATCTTTGTCGCTTTATTGGGTGTTGCAAATGCATTGGTATGGCCAGCAGTATGGCCATTGGCTTTAGATGGTTTGGGAAAATTCACAAAAACCGGATCAGCTTTGTTGATTATGGCAATTTCGGGAGGGGCAATTATTACGCCTTTATATGGAAAATTAGTAGATAAACTTAACGCGTCTTATCTGGCAGGAGGTATGGAAGAAGCTTTAGCAAGTTCAACATCAGCAAATAATGGTTATTGGATTTTAATACCTAGTTATATTGTTATTCTGTTTTTTGCCTTTAAAGGGCATAAAATTAAATCCTGGTAAAAGAAATTGAAAAAACTACAAATTATTGCAAGTTTTTTTCTTTTTATTATTTTGATTAAACTAACACCTATATGTTAAAAGAAGAAAGGCAAAATTATATTTTAGATAAAATAAGAGAATCCAATAAAGTCAAATCTAATGAGCTGGCAGTAGAATTAAATGTTTCAGAAGACACTATTAGAAGAGATCTTAATCAATTGTCTCATGATGGTTTGATCTTAAAAGTTCATGGAGGTGCTTTATCTACACATCAAAAGTTATATCATTACAATGAAAGCACTGTTTTTAATAGAGAGAATAAAATAATAGTGGCTAAAAAAGCAATTTCTCTTTTAAAAGATGGTCAAACTATAATAATAAGTGGTGGAACAACTAACTTAGAATTTTCTCGATTAATTCCGAAAGATCTGAAGTTAATTATTTATACTTATAGTTTAACAATTGCAATGCAATTGACTGAACATCCAAACGTAGAGATTATTTTAATAGGGGGAAAATTAAATAAAAAAGCTTTGGTAACTGTTGGCGTGAATGTAATTAAAGTACTTTCAAAGATCAAGGCTGATATTTGTTTTTTAGGTACTAGTGGTATTGATGTTGAAGAAGGAATTACTGAAGTTGGTTATGAGGTATCATTTGTAAAGAGAGTGATGATAGCTTCATCAAATACTATAATAGCTTTGGTTACACAAGATAAATTAAATACTACCCAAAGATATCCGGTTTGTGATCTAAATGAAATTAATAAAATGATTACCGATTTGAATCCGGATGATTCTCAATTGTACCCTTATCTTAAAAATGGGATTGAAGTAATATAGCCAATTACTTCATATATTTGCATGGTTTAATTCAAACCAGTTGATTAATATTTTCGTAGATATTGCATAAAGTATTATAAAACTAGAAGTTTCAGGTTTTGAGATGTTATTTTCCACCATTTTTATATGCATTATTTTGCATTTTTATAAGAATTATTTTTTATATTCGCAATGCTATTATCATATAATTAAAACAATATTTTGAGTACATTATTAATATTTTCAATAATTTTCATCTATTTTGGAATTATAATGATAATCTCCTATTTGACATCAAGAAATAGGAGTGATGAGTCTTTTTTTACAGGCGATAAACAATCTCCATGGTTCTTAGTTGCATTTGGAATGGTAGGTGCTGCCCTTTCGGGAGTTACGTTTGTTTCCGTGCCTGGAATGGTAGGTAATAATTTCTTTTATTTTTTTCAATTTATTTTAGGGAATGTTGTAGGATACTTATTTATCACCTATGTTTTAATACCTTTATATTATAAACAAAATCTAGTATCTATTTATGGATATTTAAACAAAAGATTTGGTTCAAAAACATATAAAACGGGTTCATTTTATTTTTTATTATCCCAATCATTTGGAGCAGCATTACGACTTTTATTAGCCGCTAAGATTTTACAATTTGCATTTTTTGATAAACTAAATATTCCATTTTATTTAACCGTGATCATCATTATTATCATGATCTGGCTATATACAAATAAAACAGGTATTAAAACAATTGTTTATACAGATGCCATGCAAACTATATTCTTAATTCTGGCTGCTGTTATTACAATCATCTCAATTACAAATGCATTAGATTTAAGTTTTACCGAAGCTGTAAGAGAAGTGACAAATCATAAATATTTCAATATTTTTGATTGGGAGCATAAATCAGGAAATAATTTTTTTAAACAATTTATTTCGGGATTCTTAATTGCTATTGCCATGATGGGATTAGATCAGAATATGATGCAAAAATCCCTTACTATTAAGAATATGAAAGATGCTCAAAAAAATACGCTTACATTTAGTATGATCTTAGCGGTAACACAATTTTTGTTTTTGGGTTTGGGAATATTATTATATATGTATGCTGAAAGATATCATATCTCATTACCTGTTGGCGAAAATGGACAATTATTAGATACCGATACTTTATTTCCGAATTTAGCAATAAATCATTTAGGATTGATAACCGGTATAAGCTTTTTACTAGGTATTGTAGCTGCATCTTTTTCTAGTATTGATTCGGCATTAACAGCTTTAACAACGTCTTTTACGTATGATTTTTTAGATATAACTTCAAAAAGCAGTAAAGAAAAACTAAAGTTAAAGAATTATGTAATGTTTGGTTTTTCAGTTATAATTTTTGTTATTATAATGATTTTTTCTGGAACCAGAGGTGATATAATTTCAACAATTTTTAAAGTTGCCGGATATACTTACGGACCTCTTCTTGGATTATTCTTATTTGGTATGTTTACAAAAATTCAGGTAAAGGATAATTTCATTCCAATTATTGCTGTGTTAGCTCCAGTTTTAACATATTTATTAAATATATTCTTTAAAAATTCATTTAATTATGATTTTGGATTTTTTAATATAGCAGTTAATGCATTACTAACGATCTTGGGATTATTATTAATAAAAAAGAAAAATTAATTTTATTTGTTATGATGGAATCAAAACCTACAACTGAGCAATCCTCGTACTATGATGATTTGGAAAAAATGACTGTAAATGAGTTGCTTACGAATATCAATATAGAAGATAAAACAGTTCCTTTAGCAGTAGAAAAAGCAATTCCTCAAATTGAACCATTAGTTAAAAAATTAATTAAAAAATTTGAAAAAGGTGGTCGCTTGTTCTATATTGGATCAGGAACAAGTGGAAGGTTAGGTGTGCTTGATGCTTCTGAATGCCCACCAACCTTTGGTGTCCCTGACGATTGGGTAATTGGATTAATCTCTGGTGGTGATATTGCTCTAAGAAAAGCGGTAGAAAATGCCGAAGATGATACAAAACAAGCCTGGAAAGACCTAAAAGCATATAATATCAATAGAAATGATGTTTTGGTAGGTATTGCAGCATCAGGAGGAACTCCGTATGTTATTGGTGGATTAGAAGATGCCAATAAACATGGTGTTATAACCGGATGCATCACTTGTAATTATAATACTAAGATCGCTGAGGTTGCTCAATTTCCAATAGAGGCAGCTGTTGGCTCAGAATTTGTTACCGGGAGCACGAGGATGAAATCTGGTACAGCTCAAAAACTTGTTTTAAATATGATCACTACTTCATTGATGATAAGTTTGGGGAGAGTTAAAGGTAATAAGATGATTGATATGCAGTTGACCAATAAAAAATTAGTTAGAAGGGGCACTGCTATGATTGCTAATGAGTTGAAAATTGATGATAAATTGGCAAAAAAACTACTTTTAGAACACAATAGTGTAAGAAATGCTATTGAAAGTTATAAAAATCAATAGT
>JAUWUU010000096.1 GCA_030617765.1 Flavobacteriia bacterium
AAAAACTTAGAAATATCAGATACTATTTGGAAAAATATAGATGAATTCTATAAATTAAAAACACAAGATGATAGATTAGAATATCTAATTAAAAGTAGAAATGAATATTTAAAAAATAACAGTACCAATAAAAATAAAAGAAATGTCAGAAGAAAGAATAACAAAAAAAGAGTTAATGAAAATGTATAATATTGACCGTGTCACAGTCGAGGTATGGCGAGAAAAATATGGTTTACCGATTATTGAAATATCAACGCATAGTAAATATGTTAGACGTGAAGATTTAATCAATTGGGAAAATCAAATGGTTATGAAAAATAAATTGAAGGATGTATAAAGATGAATAGAATAAAAAGAATCAGTAAAGTTATTCATTTGTTGGATAAACATATAATGGTAATCCTTAGTAAGAAAGAAGTAGATGATGATAAATTGAGTGTTCTTACCGATATACGTATTTTATTTGTAGAAGAATTGAATGGATTGATTCGTTCCAATAACACTTCGGAAATGTATGATAAGAAATATTGGAATTCTTACCGAAAATCAAGTTGATAATTACTAAAATAAATTGATAGATTATTGATGGTTAATATTCAGAATCATATCATAATTGAATATTGATAGGTTCTTCCAAAAGAACCAATAAATTATACTGTACAACTAAATGAGAATGTGTTTTATCCTTGATTGATGATAAATAATGAATAATGCTTATAATTTACATAAAAAATATACGTTTACTATAGAACTAAATTAAAGTTGATAAAATGAAAAAATTAATGAAAGAATATAGAAGACATTTAAATTATCAAATTGAGATATTGAAATTATCAAAGAAACAAGGTAGTTATTTACGTGATTGGTCTGATTATAGAGAATTAGAGAGAGATTATATGGATGATAAAATTAGTAATAAGGAATTTGATGATTATATCAATGAGAGAATTGAATACCATAAATTTAAAATCTAATAAACGAAACTGTATTATTATGTTTTTCTTAACGGATAACAAACTTGTACAAGAGTATCTAAAACCTCTACAATATCTTTCCTTTCCATTCTCATTTTTCGAATGTTACCTTTCTTATAAATAGAATGTACGTGATTATTCTTAAATACAGAGTTTCGAGGTGTTTTATAACCCTCCTTATTCAGTAATTGTGCTATCTTTCTGTATCCCAAGGGGGTGAAAACATTATCCTTTAAATCACATATTTTCTTGAATAATTCCTCTTGATATGGTGAATAATTAGATTTCCATAATTTTGTAGATGTTACTGTAAATATGATACTTACAAATAATATACAATTTATATAGGGGTGAATTCGATAGTCACAAAACACTACTCCACCGTAACGGATTTCGCTAAATTTCGTGGCTGATCTACATTACAATCACGCATTACAGCTATATGATAAGACAATAATTGTAAAGGAATTGTAGTCAATAAGGGTGTTAAAGCTTCTTCAGTATCTGGGATTTCAATAACATGATCGGCAATTTCACGAACAGCTGTATCACCTTCAGTAACAACGGCAATAATTTTTCCGCTTCGTGATTTTATCTCCTGAATATTACTTACTACTTTTTCGTAATGACCATTATTCGTGGCAATAACAATTACCGGCATTCTATCATCAATTAGAGCAATAGGACCGTGTTTCATTTCGGCAGCCGGATAACCTTCTGCATGAATATAAGATATCTCCTTTAATTTAAGAGCACCCTCTAAAGCTACCGGAAAATTATATCCTCTTCCTAAATATAAACAATTGGTTGAAAGTAAATATTTTTTTGCAATTGCCTTTATGTGTTCGTCAGTTTTTAATACTTTTTCAATCTTTTTTGGAATTAATTCCAATTCTTGTAAATACAAACGATAATCAGCGCTTGTCATGGTTCCCTTAGCTCTTGCCAATCGTAAGGCAATTAGTGTCAATACCGTAATTTGAGTAGTAAAGGCTTTGGTTGACGCTACACCTATTTCTGGTCCGGCATGTGTATAAACACCCGAATCATTTTCTCTGGCAATAGAAGACCCAACAACATTACAAACTCCAAAAACAAATGCTCCTTTTGATTTTGCTAACTTGATCGCTGCAAGTGTATCAGCAGTTTCTCCTGATTGTGAAATTGCAATTACAATGTCTTTTTCTGTAATAATAGGATTTCTATATCTAAATTCAGATGCATATTCAACCTCTACAGGAATTCTTGCAAAATCCTCAAAAATATATTCTGCTACCAAACCGGCATGCCATGAAGTACCACAGGCTACAATAATTATTCTTTCAGCATTCAGGAATCTCTTCATGTTATTTTCAAGTCCTGATATTTTGATTATCCCTTTATCCGTTAAAAGTCTTCCTCTTAAAGTATCTATAATTGCTTGTGGCTGTTCGTTAATTTCTTTTAGCATGAAATGTTCATAACCACCTTTTTCAATCTGTTCTAAGCTCAATTGCAACTCTTGAACATTGGCATCAATAAGTGAATCATCCTTCAATTTTCTTATGCTAATATCCCTCCCTTTTTTGATAATTGCCATTTCTCCATCTTCCAAATAAATAGCATCTTTTGTATATTCGATAAAAGGCGAAGCATCTGAAGCAACAAAAAATTCTTCATTATTCTTTCCAATTCCTATTGCAATAGGGCTTCCTAATTTAGCCACAATCATTTCATCAGGTTTTTCTTTATCAAAAACCGCAATTGCATAAGCACCAATTACCTGATTTAATGCTATCTGAACTGCTTTACCCAATTTTACTTTTTCTGAACTCTTAATCTCTTCTATCAAATTGACCAATACTTCTGTATCAGTTTCACTTTGAAAAGTGTAACCACGACCAATGAGTTCTTTTTTAATTGCGTTATAATTCTCAATAATTCCATTATGTACAATGGCTAAATTACCCGATTGTGATATGTGAGGATGCGAATTTATATCATTTGGTATTCCGTGTGTTGCCCATCGTGTATGACCAATACCAATAATTCCACTATTTGAAATTTCGTCTTTTATTTTATTTTCCAGAATTGAAACTTTTCCTTTTGTTTTTGAAAGATTGATACTTTCACCATCATACAACATTATTCCGGCACTATCATAGCCTCTATATTCAAGACGTTTTAATCCGTTAATTATAATTGGGTAAGCATCGCGAAAACCAATATAAGCGGTTATTCCACACATTTTGTTTGAATTTAAGTTTGATTGTTTAATTCAATTTCAGAATTGATATGAACTTATAACGTTATTTTGAATAAAATATTTCTAATTTTAATCGTTTATCGTTTTCTTTAGGCAAATTACCATGTAAAACAACTCCTTTTGGTATCCAACTGTAGTTTTTTACGATACTATCAAATAGGTTAAAGTTTGGTGTATCGGTTTCATTAAAAGTTTTAAGTGCTAATGTTGCAGGCTCTTTAGGGTCATTTGCATCTAAAATACTTGAAATATAGTGTGTAATTCTAAATTTATAACTTGTTGGGTCACCATCATCATCATATTCTAATTTCCCGCCATATACTTCAAAACCTGTCCATTTTAAATCATTCAATATTGTTCTGCTGTCATAATCATATAAGAAAAGTTGTTGGGGTACTTCATCAACCTGACTATTTTTATCAATGTATAATGTTAAATTGGCTTCATTAATCAACCAACCTTTACTGCGTAACTCTAGTAAACTCTCGGGTGTAAAAAGTTTTATAATTGACTCTGAGCCTGCCGCCCCTTGTACATAAAGCTTTTGCACTCCATTATCTTTATCAGGATTTAACAAAGCCGTTTCAATTGCTGAACCTGAATAATTTCTTTTGTATTGTCCTGTTCTAACACCTCCAAAATTAAAATTCATATCATGCTTTGATCTTACCAAAACATCTTCCTCTCCAAAAATACCATTGTAATTTAGATCTTCATCATCTCCTTCAGTTTCAATACTTTCACTGGTATAATAAATTGTCATTTTAGATGTCAATGCAGGAAAATTGATCAAACTCCCATCAAAACCATTAGATTCTATAAACATACCTTTAAAGTAGTGAACAAAATTATCACTAGAATCAAAATAAGGTGAATCTTGGTTATCAATAAAACGTGTTTTAAAGAATTCTTCATTTAGGAAAAATTTCATTGAAGGATTGGCATTATCAGTTTTTACAGTATCAATATCATTAACCGTTGAAGGATCCCAATCTAAATGTCTTCTTTCTACATAAAGTACAGTATCATTTCTATTTGGTTTAAAATTATCAAGATATAATTCACTACTAATTTGATATTCCTTATCAGAAAAATAAGATTTATTTTTGGTAGGATCTTCAGGATCCAGAACATTTAAAAATGTTTCTAATTCTGATATTTTTATTTCGAATTCAACATCAGTATTACCATAAACTGAGTCTAAACTATAACTTGGCGTAAAAATTGGATTACCGTCTTCATCTTTTAATTCTTCTCCGGTGATAGGATCTTTAGCATATTGAACAGTATCTTTAGTAGCAAAATAGGGTATATCTAATACCACAAGATCTATGATAGCATTATCTCCAAAATTCACACCTAATACTGGAATTTTTAATTGCGTAATTACCGCACTTTTTAAATGTCCAAAATTTGAATTATGATTGACTCCCATAAGATATCCGGGAGTTCTATTAAAATCATTATTATCAACTCTTGATGAATCAATATTAATATTATAACTGACGATCTCAATCAAAGAATCTCCAACATCAAATGTACCGTTATCAACTAAATCAACACCAATGTTTTCAATATCTCTTTCGCAAGCCGTTATTGCAAAAAATAACAATAAAACTAATCCGACATTTCTAAAAATGCCAATATTTTTATTTATCATAAAGAAATGTGATTTTTATATTTTTATTGTAAGACTTCGTTTAAATAAAAATTTGAGTAAGATTCAGTAAAATTCTCTGTAGGTTGATAATCGAGAATTGGTAGATTCAAACTACTTATAAGTTGTGAAATTTCTTCGGGTAATTTTTCACTCCCTTTTATTATTGCATCAGAATTGTCAATAGCAACTTTTAGCATACAGTCATCATCATCTCCATCTAACATTGCTAATTTTTCTATATTAATATTGTCAAATTTGATCTTTTCGATTAGTTTTTTTCTATCGATACTACCATTTATTGATTTGTTAAAGATCGATGTTACAATCTTACTTTCAGCAAACAACGGATCATTTTTGTAATATTCTTTAATGTACAAGGGTACTAAAGATGACATCCAACCATGGACATGAATAATATCAGGTGCCCATTTTAATTTTTTAACCGTTTCAACTACTCCCTTAGCAAAAAAGATGGCTCTTTCGTCATTATCTTCAAATAGTTTTCCCTCTTCATCGGTAAGAACAGATTTACGCTTAAAATACTCATCATTATCAATAAAGTATACTTGCATTCTTTCTTTTGGAATCGATGCCACTTTAATGATCAATGGCATATCCATATCATTGATAATTAAATTCATACCAGATAAACGAATTACTTCATGCAATTGATGTCTTCGCTCATTTATTACACCAAATCGAGGCATAAACATTCTGATTTGAACTCCTTGCTTATGCATTGCTTTAGGCACATCAAATGATAATTTTGAAATCTCATTTTCGGGTAAATAAGGTACTAATTCCGAAGATACATACAATATTCTCTTATCTTTCATCTTTCTTTCATTTTTGAACTGTGCAAAATTACGAAAATATATGTAATTTTCGACTTAAAATATTAAGTTTGAAGCCCAATTAACAGTTTTTAACAATTAATAATGAAAATTTTTAAGAAAATTAATCCCTTACAAGGTTATTTATCAAATATTGATATCAACAAGACTATTGGTTTTGTACCAACTATGGGCGCATTACATCAGGGTCATTTATCACTGATAAAAAGATCACAATTAGAGAATGATCTTACAGTTGTGAGTATTTTTGTTAACCCTACACAATTTGATAAAAAAGAAGATCTGATCACTTACCCAAAAACACAACAAAAAGATATAGATCTGCTAATTTCAATTGATTGTGATATTGCTTTTGTTCCTTCAACTGAAGACGTTTATTTAGAAAAAGTAGAATCACAAAATTTTGATTTTGGAGGTTTGGAAAAAGTTATGGAAGGCTCTTTTAGAGATGGTCATTTTGATGGAGTTGGCACCGTTGTAAAACGTTTGTTTGAAATTGTAAAACCTACCAACGCTTACTTTGGCGAAAAAGATTTTCAACAATTACAAATCATTAAAAAAATGGTTGAACTTGAAAAAATTCCAGTCAACATTATAGGATGTGAAATCTATAGAGAAGATGATGGTTTGGCCATGAGCTCTAGAAATACCCGTTTAAATAAAGTTCAGCGCAAAGAAGCTCCTTTGATTTATCAAACACTGCTTAAAGCACAAGATCAATTTCATGATAACGACATCAATGATGTTAAAGAAATGGTAAAAAACACATTTAAAAATAATCCGATTTTGAATTTAGAATATTTTGAAATAGCTGATATTGACACACTTACACCCACTTCTTTAAAAATCAAAGAAAAAAAATACAGAGGTTTTATCGCAGTTTTTGCAGATACTATACGGCTAATTGATAATGTAGCCTTAAATTAATTATCTTTGCAAAATAATTAAAGCATCAATCAAAATGAATATTGAAGTTGTAAAATCAAAAATACACCGTGTCAAAATTACCGGTGCTAACTTAAATTATATCGGTAGCATTACTATTGATGAAGATTTAATGGATGCTGCTAATATTATTGAAGGAGAAAAAGTTTATATAGTAAATGTAAATAATGGCGAACGTTTAAGTACTTATGTAATTAGGGGAGAAAGAAAAAGCGGTGACATTATTTTAAACGGGCCCTCTGCCAGAAAAGTAGCCGTTGATGATATCATCATTATTATTTCATACGCTTCACTTGATTTTGAAGAAGCTAAAAAATATAAACCATCTTTTATTTTTCCTGACGAAAAAGATAATTCATTAACTTAATTATTGAATAAAAAAATTAAAAAAACCATTTTCATCATACTCCCAATAGCTTTAGGAGTATTTTTAATTTGGTATTCTATTTCACAATTAAGTCCTGAAGATATTTTAGCCATTAAAAATTCGTTTAAAACAGCTAATTATTGGTGGGTATTTTTATCATTGGTTTTTGGAATATTGAGTCATTTTTCGCGTGCATATCGATGGAATTTTTTATTAGAACCCATGGGTTATAAACCTAGATTTGCCAATTCAATTATGGCTGTATTGGTAGGTTATTTAGTAAACTTAACGATACCAAGGGCTGGTGAGATCGCTAGAGCTACAGCAATTTCTAAATACGAAAAAATACCTTTTGAAAAAGCATTTGGAACCATTGTTTCTGAAAGAATTGCCGATGTTATTATACTTTTAGGAATTATTGCTATGGCTTTTTTCTTACAAACAAAATTACTTACCGCTTATTTATTTAAAGATGATGCATCAAGCTCTTATAATATCTGGTATGTTATTATTGGTTTTGCTGTTATTGGTTCATTACTTTTTTGGATCATCCAGAAATCTAATAACCCATTTATTAAAAAAATACAAACCTTTGTTTACGGATTGATCCAGGGTGTGATCAGTATTTTTAAGATGAAAAAGAAATGGGCATTTATATTTCATACTATCTTTATTTGGGCCATGTATGTTTTGATGTTTTACGCGGTTAGTTTTGCGCTACCGGAAACTACTAATTTACCATTTGGTGCCATTATTGTTGGTTTTGTTGTTGGTGGATTAAGCATGGCTTTAACAAACGGCGGTTTAGGGTCTTATCCTATTTTTGTAGCCAGCGCAATAACTTTATACGGCATTGAAAAGAATCCGGCATTAGCTTTTGGATGGATCATGTGGACAGCCCAAACATTAATGGTACTCTTTTTTGGAGGCATATCTTTTTTATTATTACCAATATACAATCGAAAAAAAGCATAATTTTATGCTTAACAAAACTTTTTACAGTAACGGAAAATTACTATTAACGGCAGAATATCTTGTTCTTGACGGAGCTAAATCTTTAGCGATTCCTACAAAATTTGGCCAAAATTTGATCGTTGAAAAAACAGATCAACCAAAAATTATATGGCATAGTTTTGATGTAAAAAATAATATTTGGTTTGATTGTACATTTAAATTGCCAAACCTAGAAATTATAGGCTCAAATCAGGATATAGCAATTTCTAAAATACTTCAAGACATTTTAAAAGAGTCGCAAAAATTAAATCCTGAATTTTTAACTAATAAAACTGGATTTATTATAAAAACCAATTTGACTTTTCCAAGAAATTGGGGCTTAGGTACTTCCTCTACTCTAATCAACAATATTGCTCAATGGGTGAATATCAATGCTTTTAAATTACTCAATAATAGTTTTGGAGGTAGTGGCTATGATATTGCTTGCGCACAAAATAACAACCCAATTACGTATCAATTAATCCGTAATAAACCTAATATTGAATCTGTAAGTTTCAATCCTGTTTTTCAAGACCAACTCTTTTTTATCCATCTAAATAAAAAACAAAATAGTAAAGAAGCAATTCTTCAATATCAAAAAAATAAAAATACTATTTTCGCTTTTACGGAAGCAATCTCTCAAATTACTAAAGCAATAATTAAAACTGAAAAACTTTTTGATTTTGAAAAATTACTAATAGAACATGAAAAGATAATTGCAGTTGTAATTCAACAAAAAACCATTCAAGAAAAATTGTTTTCAGATTATTTCGGGCAAACAAAAAGTTTAGGAGCCTGGGGAGGTGATTTTATTTTAGCTACAGGTAATGAAGACACCCCAAATTATTTTAAGAATAAAGGGTTTGAAACTGTTATTCCATTTAAGGATATGATTTTGTAATGAAATGCTAAATATAAAACAAAAAGCAATTATCATTGGTGGAGGTGCCGCCGGATTCTTTACGGCAATTACTGCTGCTGAAAACAATCCTGATCTGGAAGTAATCATTCTTGAAAAAGGCGATAAAGTATTGCAAAAAGTTAAAGTTTCGGGGGGTGGTAGGTGTAATGTTACACATGCCTGTTTTACCCCAAATGAACTCGTAGAATTTTATCCCCGTGGAAAAAAAGAATTGCTCGGGCCTTTTCATCAATTCATGACCGGTGATACTATGGAATGGTTTGAAAATCATGGTGTTCCTCTAAAAATTGAAAAAGACAATAGAGTTTTTCCAGTGTCAAATTCTTCTCAAAGCATTATTGATTGCTTTACTGACAGTGCGAAAAGTGCCGGAGTAAAAGTATTACTTAATCAAAATGTTGAAGCAATTTCAAAGATTCAAGATCAATTTAAAATCATTACAAATTCACAAGAATTTATTGCAGATAAACTAATAATTACTACCGGAAGTAATCCAAAAATCTGGAAATTGATCTCAAAACTTGGTCATAAAACAATCAATCCTGTTCCCTCATTATTCACTTTTAAAATTAACGATAGTCGAATCAAAGATATTCCCGGAGTTTCTGTTTCAAATGCAAGGATTTCTTTGATCAATTCAAAATTTGAAAGTAACGGACCCGTTTTAATAACGCA
>JAUWUU010000110.1 GCA_030617765.1 Flavobacteriia bacterium
TGGTTAAATTGATTAGAAAAAGTTATTGAGCAATATAGCTAACCAACAAAGTTACAGAAAATTAGATTATAAAACTATAAAAAATAGTAATTAGCATTTATTAAAAAAAAATGATATTTTTGGTAGTGATTAAATCAGAAATAATAAAAATTTCTTTTTTGAAAAAGACTATAGATGGTATCATATTTTACCCGATGCATTTATGAACAATCCTTTTGTTATTTTTAAAAACATTTATTAGTAATGCAAATTTTAGAAGTAGAAAATTTATCACTGCAATATGGAGAACAAATTATTTTAGACCAAGTATCTTTTTCAACTAAAGAGAGAAAGATAGTCGGTTTGTTGGGTTCAAATAGTGCAGAACAAAGTTCGATAATAAAGATTTTAGCAGGAATGGTATTTCAAGAAACCGGCAATTTATCTTTCAAAAAATAAAAACAATTTAATGTATCAATTGGTTTCCTTAGATCAAAAAAGTGATTGGATAATCGCAGATATCATTTTTAATGAAGAGACTAATTTAATCTATGATCAATTGTGAATACACGTAAGTTTGGAGCTTTCCATACGATTAATTTATATGAAGATCATATATTTCAATCATTATCAACAATAACATTTGATGTGAAAAAATTTAAAATACCTTTGAAGTTTGTTGGAAGAGAACAAAGAATTTCTTCTTATTCAGATCAAAAAAAGGATGAAAATGTTAGAGGAAAAATTATCTTATTATACAAATATTTTTAGTTTTTATGTCGGGTATTTATATACATATTCCATTTTGTAAACAAGCTTGTTTTTATTGCGATTTTCATTTTTCTGTTTCGCTTAAGCGGAAGGAAGAAATGATCAAAGCTATTGTAATTGAATTACGATTACGAAAAGATGAATTAAAAAATAATGTAGAAACAATTTATTTTGGAGGAGGAACACCTTCTTTATTGACAACTGATGAATTGAAATTTTTAATTGATATTATTTATCAAAATTATAAAGTGATTGAAGATCCGGAAATTACTATCGAAGCAAATCCGGATGATTTTACAGAAGGAAAAATTAAAGAATTAGCTGCTACAAAAATTAATAGGTTAAGCATAGGTGTGCAATCATTTTTTGATGATGATTTGCAATTTATGAATCGAGCACATAAGGCTGAAGAAGCAAAAGAATCTTTGTTAAAGGCAATGACCTATTTTGATAATATTACTATTGATTTAATATATGGAGTGCCAAATATGACTAATGAAAAGTGGCTGAGAAATTTGCAATTTGCTTTCAAAATGAATGTTCCTCATATTTCAAGTTATGCATTGACTGTTGAAAACAGAACAGCTTTAGCCAATTTTATTAAAAAAGGAAAATACCCTGCTTTAGATGAGAACTTAGCGCAACAACATTTCAAAATATTAGTTGAAGAAACAAAAAAGCATCATTTTATACAGTATGAAATATCAAATTTTGGAAAAGCAGGGTATTTTTCTAAGCACAACACATCCTATTGGCAAGGAAAAAAATATTTGGGAATTGGTCCTTCTGCACATTCTTACAATGGCAGTTTACGTAGCTGGAATGTTTCTAATAATGCAAGATATATCAAATCAATACAACAAAATATTCTTCCACAAGAAATTGAAAGTCTGACCATTAATGATAGGTTTAACGAAACTATCATGACAGGTTTACGTACTATTTGGGGCGTATCGTTGCAGGAAATTGAAAAAGATTTTGGATTAGAGATTAAAAATGAGTTATTTGAAAATGCTCAAAAATATTTAAAAAATAATTCATTAAAGATTGAAAAAGGAAAGCTGTTAATTACTGAAAAAAGTAAATTTTTAACTGATGGTATTGTTGCTGATCTGTTTATTGTAAATGGTTGATTTTAATTTAATAGTGATGAGATTATAAAAATGCTCTTTGAGCAAAAGTATCATTCATTAAAATACTCAATAGATAACCTTTAATAATATCCGATTAATTTTATTACTTTTAGAGTCCTTTGTGAAATAGGTTTATTAATAGTTATATTATTAATTTTGCAAAGGTCTCTTTTAATTTGTAATAAATTTTTATGGAAGCACTTTTAGGACTTTTTCTAGGCGTAATGATTACATATGGAGTTTTAAATTATGTAAAATTTCAAAAGAAAAAAAGTATTACCAATGAACAATCTGCAATATTAATGGAAAAGATCAGGAAGGTATGGAAATTAATTACCGTGGAAGGAGAATTTGCTGAGATCTATCATTATGAAAATGTAAAGGAACATTTTCTTAAAATGGTAACAAGTAAGAAGAAGGCAATTATTTTAATTAATGCTAAAGCACATATTGGTTTTGATCTGTCAAAGATAAAGATGGATGCGATAAATGAAAAAAGAATGATCAGATTAACAGAATTTCCACAACCAGAAGTATTAAGTGTTGAGACTGATTTTAAATATTACGATAAAAAGGACGGACTTTTCAATAAATTTGATTCGACAGATTTGACCGAATTAAATACCAAAGCTAAAAAACATATTTTAGATAAGATTCCGGAAAGCGGTTTGTTAGAATCTGCAAAAACTGAAGCAATAGAAGCAGTTTTAATGATGCAAAATATTGTTGAAACTATTGGTTGGACTCTGGATTATCAAGATTTATTACTTTCTCAAAGCGAAAAATCGCAGTTAGAAAAAATGACTTCTAAGAAACTTCTTGAATAAGCGTATCATTAGTTACATATACTTCTTAAATGTAGTAGTATTTTTGCATCTTAAATTTTTAGAAACAAAAATATTACAACGATGGATATAGATATTAAATTTGATATTAACGGAAAAATAATTGCTTCTTATGGAGGAAAAGAAATCACAATGGATGACTCTCCTTATATGATCTTTTTAGCAACTGCAGGAATGTGTTCAGCAGTTTATGTAAGAGCATTTATGACACAAAGGGGAATGTCTTTAGAAGAGGTTTCACTTACACAAAAAATGAAATATAATCGTATGACAAATATGATTGAAGAAATGGAAATATTAGTTAATTTACCTGAGGCTTTCCCAACAAAATACAATAAAGCCATTAAAGCAACTGTTGATCAATGTCCTGTTAAACAGCATTTTGTAAAACCGCCTTTAGTAACGGTAACAACTAATATAGATATTGCTGTTCAAGCATAATGATTAGGTTAAGCATTTTAATTAAAGAAACTCCTTTTTTTGAGGGAGTTTTTTTTTGTTCTTATTTTAAATATTTTATTAATAATGTTAACTTTTTAAAGCTATTTCATTAAAGTTAAAAGAATGTAAACCATACAGTTTATATTTGTATTTTTATGTTTCATAAATCTTTAAAAATTGAATCAAGATAAAGCGCTATCTATTTTAAAATCCGGAAAGAATATTTTTTTAACCGGTTCTGCAGGTACTGGTAAGACTTATGTTTTAAATCAGTATATTCAATATCTTAAAGAAAGGCGAATACCGGTTTCAATAACAGCTTCAACCGGAATTGCTGCAACTCATCTCGAAGGGACTACAATTCATGCATGGTCGGGTATTGGAATAAAGAATTCTCTTTCTATGGCTAATTTAAGAGAGCTTAAAGAAAAAAAATATTTAAAGAAAAATATTGATAATAGCAGAGTTTTGATTATTGATGAAATTTCAATGCTGCATAAAAAGCAGTTTGATATGGTTAATGAGGTTTTGAAATTTTTTAAAGAAACTGATAATCCTTTTGGAGGGATTCAATTGGTCATTTCCGGTGATTTCTTTCAGCTTCCACCTATTGGAGAGTATAATGAAACGAATCGTGATAAATTTTCTTTTATGTCGCGGGCATGGTTGGATGCAGATCTTACAATTTGTTATTTGACTGAACAATTCCGGCAAACCGACAACAAACTCAATGAAATCCTAAATGAAATTCGTTCCGGATCGGTATCGCAAAGCGCTAAAGCTATTTTAAACTCAAATAATAATGAAATAGAATCGGGTGAACCTGCCAAGCTTTACACACATAATATTGATGTTGACAGAATTAATACCGAACAATTACAATTAATCAAAGGAAAGAATAAGATTTTTAGGGCTAAGATAAAAGGAAATTTAAAATTAGCTGAAACCGTTAAAAAATCAATTCTGGCACCTGAAAATCTGATATTAAAAATTGGTGCTAAAGTAATGTTTGTAAAAAATAATTATGAAAAAGGTTATTTAAATGGTAGTCTCGGTAATGTGATTAAATTTAATAATGAAAATATTCCAATTGTAAGATTACTTAATGGTTATGAAATCACAGCTGAGCATGAAGAGTGGAGAATTGAAGATGAAAAAGGCAAGCTATTAGTAAGTTATACCCAAATTCCGCTTCGTTTGGCATGGGCAATTACAGTTCATAAAAGTCAGGGAATGACCTTAGATAGTGCCACAATGGACTTGAGTAAAACTTTTGAAAAAGGACAGGGTTATGTCGCCTTGTCAAGAGTTAAAAGTTTAGCTGGATTAAATTTAACCGGATATAATAGTATGACACTTATTGTGGATAGTTTGGCATTTAAAGCTGATAAAAGATTTCAAGAATTATCACTTAATGCCGAAAGAGATAATGATACAAAAGATTTGGAAAAATTGGCAAATAATTTCATAAAAGAAAGTGGAGGAATTACAGATCTTGATGAAATTAATGAGAATAAGAAAAGTATTAAGAAAGATAAAAAAATTAAGAAAAAATCTACTTATTTAGTTACTAAACAATTGATAGATAAAGGATATTCGCTTAAAGAGATCTCAAAGGAAAGAGAACTTACAATTGGAACAATATCTACTCATTTGATTAGAATTTCAGATCTGTATCCCAAAACGGATCTTTCTAGATTCAAACCAGATAAAAAAATTATTACAAAAGTTAAAAAAGCGCGAAACTCATTATTAAAAGAAAATCCTGAAGAAAACAGGATAAGTTTAAAACCAATTTTTGATGCTTTAAATGGTGAAATTAGTTATGGAGATATTAAATTAGCATTGGTATTTTTGTAAATTAACTAAAATTGAGAGACTTTGAATATTATCCAGATTAAAGAATAATGAAACCTTGACTATAAGAAATAATTATTAACTTTACTTTGTGAATATTGAAGAGTATAGAAACTATTGTTTAAGTAAGAATTGTGTAACTGAACACTTTCCATTTGATGAAACCACATTGGTATTTAAAGTATGTAATAAAATATTTACTTTATCCGGGTTGGAACGAAAGCCTCCAGCAATCAATTTAAAATGTGATCCTGAAAGAGCTATTGAACTTCGTGAAACTTATGATGGAAAGATTTTACCTGGTTATCACATGAATAAAAAACATTGGAATACTGTTGAAATCACTAATTTACCACTTGATCTCATTATTGAACTTATTGATTATTCCTATGATTTGGATAATATTCAAAGTCTTTCAAAAAAAGTTCGAGATGAAATGTAAAATAATTAATTTGATAATTTTGTAATATCTCTATTTTTAATAAATTTAAAATGATCTCAGGTAAAAATTATATAGGAAAAAATTTATCTTCACAAGGAAAAATTACTTTTAAAACATTTAATCCAAAAACCAATACTGAAAATAAAACTGTTTTTACCGAAGCTTCAGATCAAGAAATTGAAGAGACGGTTGTATTGGCTAAAGAGGCATTTAAAAAGTATAAAAATATTTCCGGTAAAAAAAAGAGTGATTTTTTAAACGCTATAGCTAATGAAATTTTAGATTTAGGGGATACTTTATTACAGATTTATTCTCAAGAATCTGGTTTAAATATTGACAGAGCTATTTCTGAAAGAGGTAGAACCATCTGGCAATTAAGAATGTTTGCTGATCTGGTAAAAGAAGGCTCATGGGTTGAAGCGACCATTGATACCGCAAATGTTGATAGGAAACCAATTCCTAAACCAGATCTTAGAAAAATGCTTTTTCCATTAGGTCCGGTTGTAGTTTTTGGTGCTAGTAATTTTCCACTGGCATATTCCACTGCAGGAGGAGATACCGCTGCTGCTTTGGCTGCTGGTTGTCCGGTTATTGTAAAATCACATCCCATGCATGCCGGTACAGGAGAGATGGTTTCATCGGCAATTATAAAAGCTGCTGAAAAGACTGGAATGCCCAATGGTGTTTTTTCTAATTTAAATAGTAGCGGGATAAAAGTTGGGCAAGAATTGGTTAAGCATCCCAATATTAAAGCGGTCGGTTTTACCGGAAGTGTAAGAGGTGGGAGAGCTCTATTTGATATGGCAAATCAACGTGCAGAACCGATACCAATTTTTGCTGAAATGGGCAGTGTAAATCCGGTAATTTTAATGCCAAAGGCGGCTAAACAAAAAGGAGAGGAGTGGGCAAAAACCTATTCAGGTTCTATTACTTTGGGCAGTGGTCAGTTTTGTACCAATCCGGGATTGATTATAGGAATAAAAGACGATGCTTTACAAAATTTTATTCAAAATTTGGCAGAAGAAATTGTAAAAGTAGAGCCATCATGTATGTTACACCCCAATATTATTGGAAACTTTGAAAGGAACAAAGCAGAAGTTTCTTCTCAAAAAGGAGTTTTTATTAAAGCAGATTATAGCAATGATATACCAAAGAATTATGGCAGACAAGTAATAATCACGGTAGAAGGAGACACATTTTTAAAAAATGCTACTTTACACCAGGAAGTTTTTGGTCCTTTTTCTATGGTAGTTCAATGTAAAGATAAGTTACAGTTGTTAAAAGTTATAAATAATTTAGAAGGACAATTAACAGGAACAATTTTAGCAGAAAAAGATGAGTTGAATCAAAATAAAGAAGTTTTTGAAGCCTTACAGAATAGAGTAGGTAGAATTATTTATAATGGCGTCCCAACCGGTGTTGAGGTTTGCCCGTCAATGCAACACGGTGGACCTTATCCAGCATCTACTGATTCCAGATATACGGCTGTGGGTATTCATTCTATAAAAAGGTGGGTGCGACCTATAAGTTTTCAAAATTGGCCAGATGAATTATTACCCAATGAGTTGAAAAATAAAAATCCTTTGAAAATTTTAAGATTAATCAATAATAAAAGAGAATCTAAATTTTTATAAAATTCTGAAAAACAGAAATCAATTCATCTTTATTTTCAACATGACTCATATGCCCATCAGGGAATTCATGAGTTAAGACCAAAGTATTCTTAGTTTGATTGATGAGTGTTTGATATTCTAAAGCGGGATCTTGTTTGCTTATGATCATCAATAAGGGAAAATGAGAATATTGTAAAATTGAAGTCCGGTCTTTTCTAACTTTCATTCCTTCCATGGCAGCAATAATTCCTTGTTGAGAAGTTTTTAAAGCTTCAATGGTTATTTCTTTTATTATATCAGCAAAAACTGTTTTGTTATTTTCAGAAAACAAATTTGGTATTGCCAGTCTAACAAAAGTATCCGGATATTTTTTTACTGCCTGAATAGCTCTATCACGATTTAATTTTTTTTCCTCATCATCAGCCATAGCAGTAGAATTCATCAAACAGATACCTTTAATTTTTTTTGGAGATAATTCCACAAGGGCAAGAGAAACATAGCCACCCATACTATGACCAATTAAAATATAATCTTTTAGTTTTAAGTGATCTAAAACAAATTTAACCATTTTGGCCTGATCTTCCATACTGTGGATATAGCCCAAGTTATTGGTTTGCCCATGACCTAAAAGATCAATAGAAATTATTGTATTTTTTTTTGCTAAATGAGGAATAATTTCATCCCACATAGATACATTTTCTAGAAACCCGTGGAGTAGCACTACAGTTGAGCCAGTTCCTTTAATTGTATAATGAAGGTTAATATTTTTATATTTTAAGCTGGCCATTTCTAAAGAATTATACAGCTAAATTAAGTATATTTATCAAAAATTGAATCATTATTTATGTTTAAAATAATT
>JAUWUU010000118.1 GCA_030617765.1 Flavobacteriia bacterium
TAGGGTTCAGGGCTTGCCCTGAGGTTTAATACCTTTTATTAAATTGAATTTATAAACATACATAAATATGCAATAAATCAATAATTTTATGAACACAAATTTATTAATATGATATAATGATTTTGTAGAAGAGAATTAATTATTCATGAACTTGCTCAAATTCATAAATTGATAACCGTCGGTACTTATTTCAGAAGATCTTTTATTGATATCAATAATTTTCATATTGCTCTTTTCACCATTTTTATTTTCAAAATGCATCTCCATCATTAAACCTTTTGCAGCATCCGGATAGTTGTTAAATTGATCTCCTCCAAGTGATTTATTTAAATTTGAAAACATATTTTTATGATAGACTGAAAGTTCTTTAGTAATCCAAACTAAACTTTTACCATCTTCGGTTATGGTTTCAAACTCATCACATTGATAACCTAATATTTTCTTAGTTCTTCCGGTTTTCTTAATATTTGGTTTACTAGTTTCTATATCGGTTTCTTCACTATCTTCATTCACGGCTACATCTTTTATTTTTTCCATAGAAATAACTTGTGCTATCTTTTGATCTTCCATAAGCATGATCATTGCTTGATTTTTGTCATCTAAAATAGTTGTCATTTGCATGGCTCCTGACTTTCCTTTCATTTCTTCCGAATTAATATTTTGCATTTTGGTGGCCATATAATTATTGTTCTTTGAAAATAACATATTATAATCTATTGATACAGGTTTGTTATCTGCAACAGATTCCATTCTGTAAGTTACACTGGTATCAAACTTATAAACACTTTCAATTGGAACATCTTCCTTATTACCCATAAACATATTTTGTAGACGTTCATCATTTTTATCCTGGTAATTTGAATCGTCATCATGCAAACTATCACTAGATTTTTCTAACATAGTTTCTTCAACTACTTGTTGTACCTTTTTTTTAAGTCTTTTTAGAATTTGAGCATTGCTATTTTGAGTAAATGATAAACTAAAAATCACTAATAATAGCGTTGTTTTGAGTAGTTTCATGATTTATATTTTAAGGTTTTTATTGCGTAATGTAATTTAATGAATTTTATATTTATTTTCTAGAGAACAGTTAAAATTATTTATAAACCATTTTTAATAAAGTCAATTGATGTCTCAGCAACTTTTTTTAGAGCCTCAGGAAGTTGATTTGATTTATAAGGTTGAACTGAATCAAATGAATGATTACCATTTTCAATGAGAATCAGTTTGTTGTTAGTATTCCAACGATGTAAATTTTTAGCTTCTTTAGGGCTTACAGTTTCATCATTTGTTCCGTGAATTATCAAGTATGGAATTTTTAAATTATGAACAGCACTTTTTATATGTAACCTTTTTTCATTTTCTTTGAAATTGGTGTAGAATTGGTAATAATGGGGCATTTGCTGATTGGTACGAGCATTGGTTATATAGGCAACACCTTCTTTTCTCCAATGTTTTAATCTGTTTTTATCAGGAAATCTTAAACCAAAATCAGAAATACCTGCCCATGATATTACTTTTGTAACCCGATCATCTTCATTTGCCTTTATTGTTACAATTCCCCCACCTCTTGAATGGCCGATTAATATAATATTTTTAGGATCAATTTCATTTTTGTAATTACCATTTTCTAATAACCAATTAATTACAGATTCTATATCATCTAACTCTTTTGTAAAGTTATTATGACCAAATGCTTCCAGATCAGGAAAATCAATAGGCTGCTCTAAGGTACCACCATTATGCGAAAAATTAAATTTGACAAAAAACAGATCATTTCTGGCAAATTTTTCAGCAATCAAATTCCATGCACCCCAATCTTTATAACCCTTATATCCATGACAAAAAATAACAACAGGTTTTGGTTGATTTTTTTCCTGATAGAATAGATCAGTTATTATGGGTTTATTGTGAATTCCCTTGACAGGGATATTTTTAATGATTTTCATTATTTAATACTTAAACTGTTTTATTTCTTTTTCGATAAACGGAATATTTTTATCAAAGATCTCTAAAATTAAATTATCTAATTGTTGTAAAAAGTTATCTATTTCGGCTGTCTTAATTGGTTTATTATTAACACTCAAAAAACCAGCCTTTAAATTTTTAAATGAAATGATACCACTTTTTATATCAGTTTTTTCAAAATCAATATTTTGTGATTTTGCATATAAATAAGCATACATTAATACCTGAAAACTTTTGCTGAATTTAAAATCTGCTGAAAGTTTGTTCCAATCAGTAATTTTTAGATCACCAGAAAGAACTTTTCCCGTTTTATAATCAACAATACGTAAAACACCATCAACTTCATCAATTCTATCAATATAGCCTTTTAGATTTATTGGGAAATTTAAAGAATCTATTTGGTATTCAAGAGAAACTTTTTTTTCGAGTTCGAGTATTCTAATTTGTTTACCTTTTGAAATAAGATCGGATTCATTTTTTAAAAGATTATTAATATATTTTTTGGCTACTTCAAGACTTAAATAATTTCTGCCATAAATGATACTTTCTTTTGTAAAAAAACTTGTGAATTGTGATCTAACCTCTTTATCTACAAGCAACCTAATTGTTTGTATATCATTAGAATTTAAAATTTTTCCTTTATAAGGTTTGTATAAATTTTCTAGTGTTTGATGAATAATGGTTCCAAAAGTATTATAAGCAACAGAATCTTCAACTTCATCTAAATCTTTAATGTTTAAAACTCTTTTTTTATAAAAATCCATAGGATCTCTAACATAAGAAGTTAAAGCTGAAGGGGAGAGGCCTCGAATTGCCAATTCTTTAAGTTTTCCAATAATGGTATCTGTTTTTACAATTTCCTGAAGCCCTACAAAATTTGAAGTAACATTTGAGTTAACAATTTGTTTTGTGATATTAAGATTGGGTAATGCTTTTGTTTCCTTAGCAATTTCCAGCTGTGTGATAAATCGACTTTGTTCACCCGATCCGAAATCATCGTTTTGAGTATTGTATAAAAGATGAATATTTTTGGCTCTTTGTATTAACCTGTAAAAATGATAGGCATAAATAGCATCCTTTTCTTTATAGGTAGGTAAGTTATATTTGATTTTAATATCAAAAGGGATAAAAGAATTCTGTTTTTTGGCTAAAGGTAAAATTCCTTCATTTACTGATGTAATGATAACATTTTCAAAATCTAATACACGAGATTCCAGCATTCCCATAATCTGAAGCCCTTGAAGAGGTTCTCCCCGAAATGATAAACTTTCATTTTGTAAAATTTGTTGATAAAAATGATATAGAACCTGAATATTGTCAATAAATCCAAAATCATTATTCAAGTTTTTTAACTGCTGAAAAACATTGTTAAACCTATATAAATACTCGTTTTCAAGGTGATTTAAATTGCTGTTGTTTTTTAAAATATCAATTAGTTCAATAAGATAATTTAATATTTCATCTATATTATCATCCCAACAATTGAATAAAAAATTAATATTAATTCTATTGAAAGTAGTTTGATCTAAAACTTTAGTTATTTCTTCGATATTAATTAAAACCTTATTATTAATTATAAACGTATTTATTTTTTCATTAAATAATTTTTGATCTACAATACTGTTTAAAAAAGGCAGGTTTATAAAATTTACAAAATCATTAAAAAAGAATATATTTTCTTTCTGGATTTTTTTATTGTTTAAATGCAATTTAAATAATAGGTCAAATAATGAAGAAAAGGCAATGTTCTTCAAATTGTAACCCATAGTAATATTTACGCTTTTTACTTCTTTAGGAAGTGAATTTAGCAGAATAGGCAGTAGCTTTTCATCTGCAAGAACAATAGCTGTATTTTGGTAGTTATTCTTCTTGTCTTCTAAATTTTTGAGTATTTCTCCAACATACTTGATCTGACTAATATTTTTTGAGGCTCCAATAATGTTCAATTCTTTTGGTTTGCTTAGATCATCAAAAACCCATTTAAAGTCGTTAGAATTATAGTAATTCCAACTTTTTTTATAGGATTTTATAAAATTGCCAGTAATCGTATTTTTATTTAAATAATATTGATCACTATCCCAAAATATTTCTGCAAGATTGTTTTTAAGAAAATCATTAATTATAATCTCTTCTGCATTATTGAGTGCATTAAAACCCACAAAAACAATTTTTTTATTTTTAAGTTCTTTACGGTATTCAGCAAGGTTTGCTATTGCTTCTCTATATAAAAGACCCTGATAGCCTTCTTTTTTTGATTTTAAAAATTTGTAGAAGGCATGGTAATAGATAACAATTTTTTCAATAAAATGAAAATAGTTTTGAAGAATTTCAGATTCCTTGTTTTCTGTTAAAAAAAACTTATCTATTCTTTTAGCATCAATTAGATAATTGAAAATATCATCAGCATTAACTAAGTTTTTATCTATTTCATTAAAATCCTGTAGTAACAAGTACGCCCATTTTGAAAAACTGTCAAAAGGTTCAGCTTCCTCATTAGGATTAAGTTGAAGATAAACAGTATAAAAATCAAAAATTTGAGATAGGTTGTCAATAACATTGTAACCAGAAATATCAGAAATAAATTCTT
Organism: Flavobacteriia bacterium; assembly: GCA_030617765.1. Classification (GTDB taxonomy): domain Bacteria; phylum Bacteroidota; class Bacteroidia; order Flavobacteriales; family Flavobacteriaceae; genus Namhaeicola. Next base: position 4,556 of record JAUWUU010000118.1, read on the forward strand.
CAATGCTAATCATTTGAGGTAAAAAAACAGTTTCTGATAGTTGTTTTATGAACTCTGTTTTTAAAAATATACCGGATCTTTTATTGGGAAGTATAAAAAGGTAATTGCTTAGATCAATTTCCTCTTTGGTAAAATGTTGTGTAATTTGTGATAGGAATGATTGCATATCACAAAGTTACAAAATTAGACAATAAAAAAACCATCCCAAAGATGGGATGGTTTTAGAATAAATACTATTTAAAAGAATTAATCTCTATTTTGGAAAATTTCAACTCTTCTATTTTCTTGTCTACCTTTTGTGGTTTTGTTATCACCAATTGGGTTGGCTGAACCAAAACCTTTAGAAGTCATTTTGTCGGCTGGGAATCCCATTCCAACTAATGCTTTCATTACAGCATCTGCACGTTCTTGTGATAATTTAGCATTAATCTTATCACTACCAGTACTATCTGTATGACCTTCAACAACAAAGTCTAATGTCGTGTATTTAGATAAAATTGAGCTTAGTTTATCAATCCTTATTTCAGTTTCATCAGTAAAGGTAAATTTACCTGTGTTGAAATAAATAGCTCTTGCAAGATCAGTAATTTCTTTTTGTACTTCAGGAGTTACAACTGGGCAACCTTTGTTTTCAGCAGGACCAGCTATATTTGGACATTCATCATCTTTGTCTAATACACCGTCACCATCAGCATCAGCCCAAGGACAACCGTCGTTTTCAACAGGACCAGCTACATCCGGACATTTATCATCTTTGTCAGCAATACCATCACCATCTCTATCAGGACAACCGTTAGTTGCAACAGGACCAGCTTCAGTTGGACAAGCATCATCTTTGTCGATGATTCCATCACCATCAGTATCAGGACAACCGTTAAATTCAGCTAAACCTGGAGTGTTTGGACACGCATCTTCAGAATCTTGAATACCGTCTAAATCAGTATCAGGACAACCGTTGAAAGCTTCTAAACCAGCAACTTCTGGACAAGCATCATATTTATCATAAATTCCGTCACCGTCAGTATCTTTTCCACCAAATTTAAAGGTAATACCTAAAGCATGTTGGAAATGAGGTAACATAGCATCAGTGTCAAATGAGTGCTTATACATAGTTTGTACATTTGCACCAATAAAATCGTTAAACCAGAAATTCATTCCTAAACCACCGTTTAAAGAACCATTTCCGTATTCATCAATCCAAGTGTAACCACCACCAACTAATAAGTAAGGATCAAACCATCCATGTAATGGTGCCCATCTTAAGTCCATGTCTAAACCAAAATAAGATAGATCATTAGCAGTATAATCGCCAACTTTATCAATTTTGTTAAAAGAACCAGCTAAACCAGCTGAGAATCCACCACCGATATATCTACCAACACGAATTCTTGAAATTACTGAAGCAGTATTCCAGTGATCATTCATGTTAAAGAAATCTTCAAACATGTCACCTAAATATGTATCAGGATTTACATCATCATATGGCTCAACAATCGGACCATCATCACCTCCTGGCCAATCGGCTCCTGTAGGGTAAAAATCAACTGCATTGGTACCTATTTCAATAGACCAAGGGTTATCTACATCTTGTGCATTAATGTTGCTAAATCCAGCAACAACTAAAAAAACAAAAATAACTTTTTTTAAATGTTTCATTGTAATTAATTTAATTAATAATTTTCTGTTTATGGTTATGTAAGCTTAAATACTACTTTAAGAATGGACAAATATAATTAAAAAGATAATAAAAATGCATTTTTGATTTAAGTTTTTTAATTATAAGAACTACAAAAAGGCATTTAGTGGATATTATGATATAATTTAATAGAAATTGGCTCTATTATCAACAATATCTGAATTTTCTTTTAATGCGTTAAATATTTGAATATTTCTGTTTGTTAAATTTCTTTCAATCGCTTTTTTAAATGATTGATAATTATCTAATTCGGTAGCGATATTTTTCTTTGTAACCAAAGCAAATACCACACCTTTTTGACCGATAATATTTTTTGTCAATTTATTTTCTTCTAAAGAAGTTACAACACCAACTACTTCGGGAAATCTTCCTTCACCGGATATTACCGGACTTGTATTTGAGACAGCTAAAGCAGTTTTAATGTTTGTATTATTTTGTTTTGCAATTTCTTCAAGATCATTTCCTTTAGATCTATCAGCTATCAATGCTGCCTTTTTCTCATTTGATAAGATAGAACGTACATTTCCGCTTCTGTTAGAAAGCCCCTTTTTATGTTTCTTTACTAATAATACAACAGCGTAGCCATTATCAGTATCAAATCTTTTGATATCTCCTTCATTAGTAGTTTCTTCAAAAGTCCATCGTGTGATTTGGCGTTGAGAACCTAGCGGAGAAATATTATCATCTAATTCACTTAAATTTGAAATGGGCATTATTTTATAATTAGATTCTTTGGCCAACTCCTTAATATCTTTACCAGATGTTAAGTTAGATGCAAAAGTCTCAGCTTTTTCAAAAATTTCATTTTCTGTTTTTTCTGAGGCTTCAATTTTTCTGGATAAAGTTGCAACTTGAACATTTCTTTGATTATTTTTTTGCCCATCAACCTTAATAATATGATAACCAAATTGAGATTTTACCACATCCATATCACC
>JAUWUU010000055.1 GCA_030617765.1 Flavobacteriia bacterium
TTTTCTAAATCTTATTAACATTTCAATACATTTTACTTCTGTAATTGGTTAAATTTGTTTCTTTGTGAAACAACATCATAATCCCAATAAAATGATCTATTTTTTTGCTAAAAACAATAATGTTTATGCAGTTTATACTCAATTTAAAATAAACAAAGAAACTACAAAAAAACTTATCTGGCTTTTTGGAAATGCAAAACTGTTACAAGAAAACGAATTAACTGGTTTTTTTGTTGGTCCGCGTAAAGAAATGATTACTCCATGGAGTACGAATGCTGTTGAGATCACGCAAAACATGGGAATTGAAGGAGTTATACGTATTGAAGAATTCTTTAAACACAATTCTAAAAACCCTGTTTATGATCCAATGATCCAACATTTTTATAAAAATTTAGATCAGGATATTTTTGACATACATATTCAACCCGAACCCATATTAGAAATTGATGATATTACTGCCTATAACCAAAAAGAAGGTTTGGCATTAAATAATGAAGAAATTGAATATTTAGAAAACCTTTCAAAAAAATTAGATAGAAAGTTAACCGATTCAGAAATTTTCGGATTCTCACAAGTAAATTCCGAGCATTGTCGCCATAAGATCTTTAACGGAACTTTTGTAATTGACGGAGAAGAAAAGCCAAACTCTCTGTTTAGTATGATTAAAAAAACTTCGGTTAAAAATCATAATACCATCGTATCAGCCTATAAAGATAATGTTGCTTTTGTCGATGGACCGGTTATAGAACAATTTGCACCTAAAACTGCTGATAAGCCTGATTTTTACGAAAAAAAAGACATTAAATCAGTTATTTCGATTAAAGCCGAAACTCATAATTTTCCCACTACAGTGGAACCGTTTAACGGTGCTGCAACTGGCTCCGGAGGTGAAATTAGAGATAGACTTGCAGGAGGAAAAGGATCTTTACCTTTGGCCGGAACAGCAGTTTATATGACTCCATATTCCCGTTTAACTAAAGATAAAAGTTGGGAAAATATGCAGGAAAGAGATTGGCTATACCAAACCCCAATCGAACTTTTGATAAAAGCATCAAATGGCGCATCTGATTTTGGCAATAAATTTGGACAACCATTAATTTCAGGTTCTCTATTAACTTTCGAGCACGAAGAACACAACCGTAAACTCGGTTATGACAAAGTGATCATGATGGCTGGTGGTATTGGTTATGGTAAAGAAAAAGACAGTTTAAAAGACAGACCCAAAAAAGGTGATTCCATCGTAATTCTCGGAGGTGATAATTATAGAATTGGTATGGGTGGCGCAGCAGTTTCATCGGCTGATACCGGTGAATTTAACACGGCTATCACATTAAATGCCGTGCAACGTTCTAATCCTGAAATGCAAAAACGTGCCGCAAATGCAATCAGGGCAATGGTGGAAAGTGATGAAAACAAAATTGTTTCAATTCACGATCACGGTGCAGGTGGACATTTAAATTGTTTGTCGGAATTGGTAGAAGAAACCGGTGGTGAAATAAATATAGATGCTTTACCAATTGGAGATAAAACCTTATCCGCGAAGGAAATAATTGGTAATGAATCTCAGGAAAGAATGGGACTTGTTATCAATCCAAAAGATCTGGATTTTTTACACAGAGTTGCTGATAGAGAACGTTCACCAATTTATGAAGTTGGTAAAGTAACAAATGACTTTAGGTTCTCATTTAAATCTAAAAATTCAACTAAAAGTCCGATGGATTTTGATCTAATGGATATGTTTGGCGCCTCGCCTCATACTTTTATGAAGGATACAACTTTAAAAAGAAAATATAAAGACATAGCTTATAAAACTGAGGATATTTACAAATATGTGAGTCAGGTTTTACAATTAGAGACCGTTGCCTGTAAAGACTGGTTAACCAATAAAGTAGATCGTTGTGTTGGTGGTAAAGTCGCTAAACAACAATGTACAGGCTCACTTCAATTACCTTTAAATGATGTAGGGGTAATGGCCTTGGATTATAAAGGTGAAAAAGGAATTGCGACTTCTATTGGTCATTCTCCTATAAGTGCCTTGATCGATGAAAAAGCGGGTTCAAGAAATTCGATAGCCGAAGCTTTAACCAATATTGTTTGGGCACCTCTTGAAGAAAACTTAAAGTCAGTTTCACTTTCTGCAAACTGGATGTGGCCATGTAAAAATGAAGGTGAAGATACAAGATTATACAATGCCGTTGAAGCTGTTTCAAAGTTTGCCATTGATTTGGGAATCAATGTCCCTACGGGAAAAGATTCTCTATCAATGAAACAAAAATATCAAAATGATGAAGTTATTTCTCCCGGAACTGTAATAATTTCCGCGGCAGCACAATGTTCTGATATTAATAAAATAGTAGAACCTGTATTTAAAGCTATTGAAAATAATAGTATTTTTTATGTTGATCTTTCAAAAGATGATTATAAACTTGGAGGATCTACTTTTGCACAAATCAGGAACAAAGTTGGTTCAAAAACACCCACTATTAATGATTCTGCTTATTTTAAAAATACTTTTGATACAATTCAATTTTTGATAAAAAATAACTTGATTATTGCAGGTCATGATATTTCAGCCGGTGGTATGATTACGACTTTATTAGAAATGTGTTTTGCCGAAAATAATCTTGGTGCAAATATTGATTTGAGTACTATTGCTGAAAAAGATGCAGTCAAAATATTATTTGCTGAAAACAGCGGAATTATTTTCCAAGTGAATAATGCTAGTGAAGTTGAAAAAGTTTTAAATAAAAATAACATTGCTTACCATAAAATTGGCAACGCTGTAGCGGAAGGAAAACTTGATATAATAAATTTTAATTTAAGTTTTGACATTTCAGAATACCGGGATACTTGGTATAAAACTTCTTATTTATTAGACCAAAAACAAACCGCAAATAATTTAGCCAAAGATCGTTTTGATAATTATAAAGTGCAGCCTTTACAATTTGATTTTCCAAAACATTTTACAGGAAAAGCTCCTAAAATTGATAATTCAAAACCTCGTCCAAAAGCAGCAATTATTCGTGAAAAAGGTTCGAATAGCGAACGTGAAATGGCAAATGCCATGTATTTAGCAGGTTTTGATGTAAAAGATGTACACATGACCGACCTAATTAGCGGAAGAGAAAATCTAGAAGATATTCAGTTTATTGGTGCTGTGGGTGGATTTTCAAACTCCGATGTTTTAGGATCTGCAAAAGGCTGGGCAGGAGCATTTTTATACAATGAAAAAGCAAACAAAGCTTTAAAGAATTTCTTTGATAGAGATGATACTTTATCCGTTGGAATCTGCAATGGTTGTCAGTTATTTGTTGAACTTGAAATGATCAATCCTAATCATGATAAGAAACCAAAAATGCTGCACAATGATTCACAAAAACATGAAAGTGGATTTACCTCTGTAAAGATTCAGAAAAACAATTCTGTTATGCTATCAAGTATAGCAGGAAGCACTTTAGGAGTCTGGATCTCACATGGTGAAGGAAAATTTAGTTTCCCTTATGGAGAAGATAAGTACAACATCATAGCCAAATATGGTTACGATCAATACCCTGCTAACCCAAATGGTTCCGACTTCAATACAGCTATGATGGCAAGTGATGATGGTCGCCATTTGGTGATGATGCCTCATATTGAACGCTCTACTTTTCAATGGAACTGGGCAAATTATCCGGAAGGAAGAAAGGATGAGGCAAGTCCGTGGATAGAAGCTTTTGTTAATGCTAAAAAATGGATTGAGAATAAATAAACCAAAAGAAAATGAAAAAAGTATTTAAAATTACAGGAGTTATTTTTTTGATTGCTATCATAATAGTAGCAGTATATGCATTGATTTCAAATATAAAACGCTCAAATATTGTTAAAGAAAATTATGCATTATTAGGTGATGAAGCAGGTATAATTAATGTAGATGGAAAAACTTACAGAGATCTAAACAAAAATGGTAAACTTGATATTTATGAAGATACCAGAGAAAGTATCAATAATCGTGTTGATGATCTAGTAAGTCAGATGAATATCGAAGAAAAAGCCGGTACTATGTTTATCACTATGATTGGTATGACTAAAGAAGGTGAACCTTTAGATATGCCCATTATTTCAACCAATGCTATGGAAATGGCGTTTTCATTTATGCTACCTCCCAGTTCAGAAATGATTGCTTTAAAGAAAATGAATAGCTTTAATATTGTAAATTCATACAATGCTGATATTCTTGCCAGATTTAATAATAATATCCAAAAATTGGCTGAGCGAACACGCCTGGGTATTCCAATTACTATAGCAACAGATCCCAGACATGGCACACAAAACAATCCAGGTGCAGCTATATTTACTCCTTCATTTTCGCAATGGCCTTCTTCACTTGGTCTCGCAGCAACCAGAGATACTTTACTCGTTCGTAATTTTGGTGATATTGCAAGGCAAGAGTATAATGCCGTTGGAATAAAACTGGCTTTGCACCCAATGGCAGACTTGGCTACTGAACCCAGATGGGGAAGATCTAATGGTACTTTTGGTGAAGATGCCAATCTATCAGCTGTTATGACAAAAGCATATGTTTTAGGTTTTCAAGGAGACTCTTTAGGCAGCTCAAGTGTGGCATGTATGACAAAGCATTTTTCGGGTGGCGGTCCTCAAAAAGATGGTGAAGACGCTCATTTTCCTTATGGAAAAGAACAGGTTTATCCCGGTAATAACTTTGATTATCATCTAATCCCATTCATTAAAGGAGCCTTTCCTGCAAAAACTGCTCAAATAATGCCGTATTATGGAATTCCTATGGATCAAACAGATGAAAATGTAGCCTTTGCATTTAACAAAACTATCATTACTAAAATATTAAGAGATTCTCTAAAATTTGATGGGGTTATTTGTACAGACTGGAATATTATTTCTAATACTAAAATGGGCGAAGGCAGAGCATGGGGTGTAGAAGATCTAACAACTATACAAAGAGTAAAAAAAGTAATTGATGCCGGTTGTGATCAGTTTGGAGGTGAGATGATTCCCGGGTTGATTATAGAATTGGTGAAATCGGGACAAATATCCGAGAAAAGAATTGACCAATCTGTAAAAAGGATTCTTAGAGATAGATTTATTTTAGGCCTTTTTGATGATCCTTATGTAGATGAAGAAGAAGCTTTAAAAATTACAGGGAAAAGTGAATTTATAACAAAAGGTAAAGAAGCCCAGGCAAAATCTACCGTTTTATTAAAAAATAAAGGCTTACTTCCTTTGGCAGAAGGAACTAAGATCTACGCCGATGGCATGATCGATCCTGAAGTTATCAATAAATACGGGCAAGTTGTTGATGATATTGATGAGGCAGACGTTGTTTTAACACGTATTCAGACTCCTTTTGATGAAAGAACTGATTTTTTCTTAGAACGCTTTTTCCATCAAGGAAGACTCTATTATAATGAAAAAGAGAAGAAAAAGATCTTTGAAATTATCAACAAAAAACCATCAATAGTAGTTGTTAACTTAGAACGACCTGCAATTCTTACGGAGATCAATGAAAAATGTGACGCTTTAATAACTGATTTTGGCACTTCTGATGGAGTATTAATAGAGATAATCTTTGGAAAAATAAGCCCATCAGGTAAATTACCTTTTGAATTGCCTTCTACTTGGGAAGCTGTACAAAAACAGTTTGAAGACGTACCTTACGATTCCGAAAAACCACTTTACAAGTTTGGCGACGGAATTTCATATGAATAACTCAATCAATCACGGGATAAATCTATCCTATGTGAAAATTTTGTAATTCATGGTTTATTTTATCTACAAACTAAAAAATTAATAATATTAACAAAAATGCAACTTTAATTTTTTTGCATTTCTCATTTTTAGCACAATATTTGCAGCTCCAAAATAAAATTGATCATTATTTATATGAAGTACAACTTTATACTTATAATTATTCTAATAAACTCAGTAAATATTTTTGCTCAAATCGACAAAAATAATACTGTTCAAATGAAGGGATTTGATTTTAAATTAGATACTGTTAGTCAAAAAGAAGAACAGAAGTTTGATTTTAATTTGGATATACCTGCAAGTCTGCAATTTAGTTTTAAAGCAAAACCAAATAATGAAGGAATTGATTTTTTAAAAGATCAAAACAATTTGAGTTCGCAACCCAGTTTTATGTCGCAAAATAAACAAGAGACTGATAAAGATGTTTTAAAACCAAAATATTGGAACGGAAAAGATGTTAGTAATGTTAAAATGAAAACCAGTAGAGGTCAGGAATTAGGAAGAATTGAAACCAATACTGATAAGATAAGAATTGAATGCAGAGACCATAGTTTTGTTGATGGCGATAGAGTTAGGGTATATTTAAATGAAGATATCCTTTTCAGAACTGTAACATTAAAAGGAAATTATTTTATCATCAATATTGACCTAAAAGAAGGTTTTAACAGGATAGATATTGAGGCTTTAAATCAAGGTTCATCCGGACCGAATACTGCTGAATTTAATGTTTTTGATAAAAGAGGTTATCTAATTAGCTCAAAAGAATGGAATATGCTGACCGGAAATATAGCTACTCTTGTTGTAATTAAAAATTGAGATGGAGTGAATAGAGCGATTGATTGATAAAAAACCAAACCTGATGATATCTAACAAAATCCTACTAATATTATCTTTGATTTTTTCTTTTTCAATTAATGCTCAAAAAGAAAAAACCACTATTTCAACACTACTTAAAAATTATAATGGTAAGAATCCAGGTATAAGTTATGCGGTTATAAAAAATGGTGAAGTCTTATATAAATACAATTTAGGATTGGCAAATATTGAAAAAAGTAAAAAAACAAAAAGCAATACTAACTATCGTCTTGCTTCTGTAACAAAGCAGATTACAGCTTTGGCTATATTAATGTTGATAGAAAAAAATAAATTATCATTTAGTACAGTTTTAACCGATACTTTTGATGATTTTCCAGAATACGGAAAAAATATTACTATTCAACGACTACTTTCACATACTTCAGGACTTTTAGATTATGAAAATTTGATGAAAGATGACCGTATGGTTCCAATTTTAGATCATGAAGTCTTACTATTGATGAAACAGCAAGATTCTACAAAATTCACTCCGGGAAGTCAATATGATTATAGCAATTCTGCTTATGCAGTTTTAAGTCAGATAATTGAAAAAAAATCAGGGAAAACCTTTAAGAAATTTATAGAATCAGAGATCTTCAAACCACTAAAAATGAAGAATTCTGCTGTTTACACAAAAAATTCAAAGATAAAACACAGAGCTTACGGATATACAATAAAAAATGATTCAATCATTTTTAGCGATCAAAGTATAACGAGTTCTGTTCAGGGAGATGGTGGTATATATACCTCAATCGATGACTATATCAAATGGGATCAAGCCCTCAAAAACAATAAATTGATCTCATCAGAATTGCAGAATAAAGCTTACACTATTCAATCAATAAATCCTGAATCTGAATGGGATTATGGTTACGGTTGGCGCATAAAATTCGAAGGAGAAAAGAAACTAATCAGCCATTCCGGTCATACCAGCGGTTTTACAAATTATGTTATTAAAATACCTAAAGAAAAATTAACTGTTATTGTTTTAACAAACAGGTATGGAGATGATACAGCTATAGAAATTGGTAATTTTTTATTAAATTTGAATAATAGCAAATAAATAATCTCTCAAGTCTATATTTATGATTATAAAACTAGCAAAACTTATTGTTATTTCTATAATAATTCTAAATTCTGTAAAAATATTTTCTCAAGATATCGGAACTGCTGAATCTGAATATATTGATATTAATAAACGTAAAGATTGGACATTTAAACTTGCACCCTATGCTTGGTTAGCTGGAACTGCTACTGATGTTGCTGGTGAAAAAATAAGACAGTCTTTTAATGATTTAACTTCACTTACAAATTTTGGTTTTCAAATGTTAGCTCAAGCAAAATATAAAAAATGGAGTTTGAGTACGAACCTTACTTATGCAAAACTAGGTGATGGAATTAAAGAAGGTCCATTACTAATAGATTTTGCTATAGATCAGATAATTTTAGATACAAAAATTGGTTACACAATTATTGATAAAATTGATTTTGGTGATGATATTATTGATGGTTGGGCTTTGGAAGCAACAATTGGCGCTATTTATTGGTATAATGATGTTAACGTAGATGTTGGTTTAGACACCGATTTAGATTTACCAAATTTTCCAGTTAAAGTAAATGAAAAATTAGAATATGTTGACCTGGTTGTTGGAACTAATTTCCGGATAATTTTAAGTAAATCTGTTTTATTAGGATTATCAGCCAATATAGGTGGTTTTGGTATAGGTAATTCTTCTACATTGTATTGGGATCTTTCATTTGTAAATACTTTTAAAGTTTCTAAATTAATTACTGTAACTGCAGGGTATAAAACGTTTACTGATAAAACAGTTAGTGGTGAGGGTGAAGATGAAATAAAAACTAATATTAAAACCTTCGGACCTCTCTTAGGAGTAGCCTTTAATTTATAATTTTACCAATTGATTTCTGCTTTTCCAATACTTTTTAAATAATCATTTGTTTTACTAAAATGTTTATTCCCAAACCAATAACCTCTATTTGCACTTAGAGGTGAAGGATGTCCTGAGCTTAAAACACAATGTTTTGATTTATCGATCTTTGCACCTTTCTTTTTAGCATAACCTCCCCAAAGTAAAAAAACAACATTTCCTTTTTGTTCAGAAATTTGTTGGATAACTGCATCAGTAAATTTTTCCCAACCCTTATTTTGATGTGATCCTGCCTGATGAGCCCTTACGGTTAATATAGCATTCAATAATAACACACCCTGATCTGCCCAATGCTCTAGATTTCCACTTGAAGGATATGCTTTTCCAATATCTACTTCAATTTCCTTAAAAATATTGATCAATGAAGGAGGGTGGGTAATTTTATCATGTACAGAAAAACATAATCCATTTGCCTGATTTTCATTATGATATGGATCTTGTCCAATAATCACCACTTTTACATCGTTAAAAGAACAGTGGTTAAAAGCTGCAAAGATCTCTGAGCCTTTAGGAAAACATTGATGACTTGTATATTCATTTTTTACAAAAGAAGTCAAACTCTCAAAATAAGGTTTTTGAAATTCATCATTTAAAATTGTATTCCACGATTCAGAAATTTTTACATCCATTACGCTGATTTTTTATATATTTTTGTAAAAAAACAAAACTACAATTTTGGCAAATAAAATCACACAAAAAACTTTAAACGATTTAGAATTTGATTTCGTTTTACAAAGCTTGACAGAATATTGCATCTCTGATCTGGGCAGAAAAGCTGTTTTACAATTAAAACCCTTATCAAACAAACAAAATATTTTAGTTGAGTTAAATCAAACCAATGAGTATTTGGCATCATTTGAAAATGAAAACAGAATTCCAAATCATTTTTTTGATGATATTACCAAAGAGATCCATTTACTACAAATTCAGGATAGTTTTTTAGAAGGTATCTCATTTTTGCATTTATCAGCAACATCAAACACAGTAAATACACTTTTCAAATTCTTTAAAAAGTATAAAGATTATTACTCTTTTCTTTTTAAAAGAATTGAAGAAATTGAATTTACTGCAGAAATAATTCATAGCATCAGTAAAATAATTTCACCTTTTGGTGAAGTAAAAGATAATGCCTCAGAAGAATTAAAATATATCCGTAAAGAAATAAATTCGATAAGAGGCAAAATTGGCAGTAGTTTTACAAAAGCTTTAAGTCATTATTCCAGTTCCGGTTATTTAGATGAGATCAAAGAATCTGTAGTTGATAATCAACGTGTATTAGCAGTTCAGGCAATGCATAGAAAAAAAATAAAAGGCTCGATTTTAGGCAGTTCAAAAACAGGAAGTATTGTTTTTATTGCACCTCAATCAACTTTACAATATACGAGAGAGTTACAAAATTTACTTTACGAAGAACAAGAAGAAGTTGTTAAGATCTTAAAGAATTTAACCGATGAAATCAGACCTTTTAGAAATTTATTGATCTCGTATCAAATATATTTAACTCATTTAGATGTAGTGAGCTCAAAGGCAAAATATGCAATAAATATTGATGCTTGTTTACCAATTATTTCAAATGAAAAAAAAATATTTTTACGTGATGCTTACCATCCGGTTCTTTTAGAGAAAAACACAAAGAATAAAATAAAAACAATACCACAAACGCTAACTTTAAATGAAAAACAACGCATTATTGTAATTTCCGGACCAAATGCCGGAGGTAAAAGTATTACTCTAAAAACCATAGGTTTGTTACAGGTGATGTTACAAAGCGGACTATTAATTTCTGCTCATGAAAAGAGCGAAATGTCATTTTTTGAAAATATAGTGACCGATATTGGTGACAATCAATCTATTGAAAATCAACTGAGCACCTACAGTTATCGATTAAAGAATATGCGTTATTTCTTACAAAAATGTAATAAAAATACATTGTTTTTAATTGATGAATTTGGCACAGGAAGTGATCCGGAATTAGGCGGAGCTATTGCCGAAGTTTTTTTAGAAGAGTTTTATGAAAAAGGAGCTTTTGGAGTGATCACCACACATTATTTAAATTTAAAGGTTTTAGCAGATGAGTTAGAAAACATGGTCAATGCCAATATGCAATTTGATCAAAGATCATTAAATCCTTTATTTAAACTTGATACTGGTCAGGCAGGGAGTTCATTTACTTTTGAAGTAGCTCAAAAAAACGGAATTCCTTTTAGTTTGATCAATCGTGCAAAGAAAAAAGTTGAAAGTGAAAAGATCCGGTTGGATAAAACAATTGCCAAACTCCAAAAGGAAAGAAGTCTTATACAAAAATCTTCGCAAATTTTAGAAAAAGAAAAGAGAAAAGCAATTGATAGCTCTGATAAACTCCAGGAAATGCAGGATAAAATTCAGGATAAGATCAATAGTTTTCAAGAATTATATGATCACAACCAAAAAATGCTTGTTTATGGAAGAAAAATAAATGAGTTTACCAACAAGTATTTTCAAAACAATAATAAAAAAGAATTGCTTGCAAATTACCTAAAATGGGTTGCTATTGAACAAGCAAAATATGAGAAATTAAAAGATGGAAATAAGAAACAGAAATTAAAAAAAGACATTTCAGAAATTGAAAAACCAATTTCAAACAGAGAAAGAAAAAAAATTAATCAGAAAGAGCGTATTGTACAGAAACAAAAAAAAGAGCGTCTGCAAAAAGTAGAAAAAGAAATTTTAACTAAAGTGGAAAAAGTTAGAGAAAAAAAACAAAAAATTGAAAGAAGAATTGCAGCTCAAAAATCTGATTATCAATTTAAGATCGATGATACAGTTAGGTTAATTGATGGAACAGCAAAAGGAACCATTGAAAAAATTGAAAAAAGTATCGCTACAATTAACTATGGATTTTTTACTGCAAAAACCAATGTAGATCAGTTAGAGTTAGTAAAAAGTGCCCGCCCTTAAACACCGCATACCGGTGAGACAGGCTTCCCAAAAAGAAGGATCTAAATTTATAATTTTTTAAAACTAATAACCTTTTTATTCAGCATACCTTTTAACCTCCCGATCATAAAAAGTACTTGCTTGATCAATCAATTCAGTAATAAGGTTTGCCAATTCAGATTCATCCCCCTGAATATCATCTAACCATTCAATCCCATCATCTTTTAAATTGATAATAAATTGAGGATATTCAGTATGCACAATAAAAATGTCTTCAGGATAATCAGTATTATCACCTATCAAAAATTTTGGTAATACCATATTGTTAATTTTTATGTTGTAAATTCTTGAACAAATTTAAGGATTTTCAAACTCATTTTTGTCTTTTAATAAAGTTTATGTATGTTTATACAGTCTAATTTTAAAATACAAATCTAAAAGCCGGTCAGCAAGCTTATGGATCATAAAACTTGGCAATTATTATAATTTAAAAAAATCATTCTTATGAAACTGTCTATTATATTTTTAACCCTTATTATGTTTACAAGCTGTCAAAAGAAAAAAGAAAAAGTAATTCAAAAAGAAAAAAACTATCCATTTTACGTTGGCACTTATACTGAAGGAGATAGTCAGGGTATTTACAAATATGCTCTCAAAAAAGATGGTGTTTTGAGTAGAGTTGGACTAGCAGCCAAATCTGAAAATCCTTCTTTTTTAACGTTCAGCCATGATAAGAAATTTCTTTTGGCCGTTAATGAAATTAACCCGGAAGGAGGATCAGGCACAGTTGAATCTTTTTTAATAAAAGATGATAGCCTTACGCTTATCAATAAAAGTTCCTCTGGTGGTGCTCATCCTTGCTTTATTAGCACAAATGAATCCGATTTTGTACTCACTGCCAATTATACAAGTGGCAATGTAGGTTTGCTAAAACTGAATAATAAAGGAGAATTATCAGATATACTAGATCTTCAACAACACACAGGAAAAGGTTCAACTGACCGACAAAAATCTCCTCATGCGCATTCTGCCTGGTTTGATTTTGATAACAAAAATATTATCTCAATTGATCTTGGCACAAACGAACTCTGGTTCTCAAAACTTGATACTAAACAACAAAAACTAATCCCTTCAGATCCGGATAAAATGGCTATGTCACCTGGTGCAGGCCCCCGCCATCTAACTTTTCATCCCAATAAAAAATGGATCTATGCTGTCAATGAATTAGATTGTACTCTTACTTTATTACAAAAAAACAATAATGGTAAATATATTAAAGGTGCCTCATTTTCAACTTTACCAAAGGGATATACTGAACCCAATACTTGTGCTGACATACATACTTCTTCTGATGGAAGATTTGTTTATGCTTCAAACAGAGGACATAATAGTATTGCCATTTTTGAAGTAAATTCAGATGATGGTTCTTTAAAGCTTCTTGGTCATGAGTCCACAAAAGGAAATGGACCACGTAATTTTTCTCTATCACCAAATGAGGATTTTTTACTTGTAGCCAATCAGCTTACTAATAATATTGTTTCATTTAAACGTGATAAAAATACCGGACTTTTAAAATTTATTTATCAAATTGAAGCACCAACTCCGGTTTGTATCTTATTCAACTAACAAAACTCCAATTCTTAAAAATATGCATAAAAGAACAATCTTTAAGATGCTCGATCAAGCATCCAATACCTATGCAAATAAACCCTATTTAAGTCAAAAAGATGACAATGGATGGGTAAGTACAACTTTTAGTGAAGCCAAAAGCAAAGCTTTGCTTTTGGCTTCTGCACTGATTGATTTGGGTATTATTTACGAAGATAAGATCACCATTTTATCAGAAGCAAAGAACGACTGGATCATAGCAGAATTTGCAATATTATATGCCGGAGGAATCTCTGTTCCTCTCTCTATAAAACTATTGCCTGAAGAAGTTCCGTTTAGAGTAAATCACTCTGATTCTAAAATCATTATCGTTTCTGAAAATACCATTGAAAAAATTATCAGTCAATGGAATAAATATGATTACAAAACACTAAGACTTATTGTATTAGACAAACCTTCAAAAAAAATAAGCGATCAATGTAAAGCCAATAATTTTAATGAGAAGGATTTACTCTTTATCGATGATCTATACCAGACAGGAGAAGAAAAACTGGAACAAAATCTCCCAAAGATCAAGAAAATTGAAAAAAATATCAAAGAAGATGATGTTGTAACAA
The DNA here is from genome assembly GCA_030617765.1 of Flavobacteriia bacterium. Lineage (GTDB taxonomy): Bacteria > Bacteroidota > Bacteroidia > Flavobacteriales > Flavobacteriaceae > Namhaeicola. Next base: position 13,706 of record JAUWUU010000055.1, read on the forward strand.
TTTCTTATACTTCGGGTACTACCGGCAACCCAAAAGGAATCATGTTAACACATTTAAATTATTATTCCAATAGCCATGAAGCCGTAAACACTTTTCAAATTCAAGAAAATATTGCCACACTGATCATTTTACCAACCGATCATTCTTTTGCGCATACTGTAGGCATATACACGGCATTGGTAAAAGGTTTATCGCTATTTTTTGTAGATGCCAGAGGTGGTGGAATGAATGCGCTAAAAAATATTCCCAAAAATCTGATAGAAGCAAATCCAAACTTTTTATTAACGGTACCTGCTTTAACCAGTAATTTTATCAATAAATTCAAAGAAGGTATTAAAGCAAAAGGTTCTTTTATAGAAGGAATTTTTAATCGTGGAATTGAAGCGGCAATTAATCGAAATGGCAATGGTTTTACAAAACCAGGAATGGCTACTCAATTTTCGACTTATTTTAATTACGCTCTTGCGGAAAATCTTATTTTTAAAAAACTACGCACAATCTTTGGGTCGGATATTGAGTTTTTTGTAGGAGGTGGTGCTTTGCTCGATATCAAGCAACAACAGTTTTATAGTGCCATAGGTATTCCTGTTTATCAGGGTTATGGTTTAACTGAAGCAACTCCCATTATTTCTACAAACACACCTTTTAACCATAAAATGGGCACATCCGGTAAAGTTTTAGGCAACATTATTTGTAAAATTTGTGATGAAAAAGGTGTAGAAATCCCGAAAGGAGAAAAAGGAGAAATCGTTATACAAGGTGATAATGTGATGAAAGGTTATTATAAAAATCCTGAGGCTACAAAAGAAGCACTTAAAGATGGCTGGCTTTTTACTGGCGATCTGGGTTACATGGATGAGGATGATTTTTTAGTGGTTGTGGGAAGAGAAAAAGCACTTTTAATTTCAGAAGATGGCGAAAAATATTCTCCCGAAGAGATAGAAGAGGCAATCATTAACAGTTCATCTATGATCAATCAGGTGATGATCTATAATGATCAAAAAAAATATACTTCTGCTTTACTCACTCTTGATCAGGCTAATATAAAAAATTGGATCAAAATAAATAAGATTACTTCTGCCAAAGATATCATTCAACAAATAAAAAAAGAGCTGCTTTTGTTCAACTTACAACCCGAGTTTAAAGGCAAATTTCCTTCAAAATGGATTCCGTCTCAATTTCAAATTGTTGCAGAAGATTTCTCTGAAGAAAATAAAATGATCAATTCAACTTTAAAAATGGTTCGCCATAAAATTACTGAAACTTATCAAAATAAAATTGATTTGATGTATGGTGATAATGCTTTGGAAACAGGTTTAGAAGAGAATAAACGAGTTTTAAGGAATTATTTAAATTGAAATAAAAGGTATTAAACCTCAGTGCAAGCCCTGAACCCAACAATAGGAATCGACACAAGGGTCGAAGTTTTAACCCAAGACCCCGCTAGATACTGAAACAAGTTCAGCACAGGCTGCGGGATTAGTTCGACTAAAAAAAACTTTGCGTCTTTGCGCCTTTGCGAGAAATTATAAAAAGTTTCAATTTTGAATGCGTTTTACAAACTTTCAAAATTGAGTTCTGATAATTTATAGTTTCAACTATGAGATTCCGCTCTATAGCGGAATTAGTTCAACTTACATTTTTGAGTTTATTGATTTCCTCACTCTGTAAAGGATCATAAGATCCCGCTAGAAAAAAGCGGGATTAATTCAATTTACATTTTTGAGTTCGTTTTAAAAAACTCCTCAAAATTGAGTTTCATTAATATGCG
>JAUWUU010000151.1 GCA_030617765.1 Flavobacteriia bacterium
AAGTAAGAATGCGGCACCTATTAATATCATTAAAACCGAAGTTTCTCCTATCGAACCCGGCATAAATCCCATAAACATATCATAAACACTGGTGGTAGGGATATTGTTTGCAGCTAGAGTTCCTAAAACTGTTTCTCCTGATACACCATCAGCTACCGAATCAGCAACCCAAACTGTGCTACCAGACATAAATGGAGCATAAGAAAACAGCGCAAAAGCTCTGGCTACCAAGGCAGGATTTAAAATATTCATTCCTGTTCCTCCAAAGGCTTCTTTACCAATTATCACAGCAAAAACCACTGAAATTGTCAACATCCACAAAGGCATATCGATTGGCATAATCATAGGGATCAATAAACCTGTAACCAAATAACCTTCATTAACTGAGTGACCTCTAAAGACTGCGTAGGCAAATTCAATACCTAAACCAACACCATAAGAAATAATGATCATTGGTAGAATTCTAATGCCACCAAAACTAAAATACTCCCAAAAACTATGACCTTCTCCCATATTTTGGTAACCAATATTCCATGTGCCAAAAATAAGTGCCGGTAATAAAGCCAGAACCACGATCATCATGACTCTTTTTAGATCAACACCATCACGAATATGAGCGCCTTTACTAGTTGTATGATTTGGTACATATAAAAAAGTTTCAAATCCGGCAAAAGCAGGACCATATTTTTCGTACTTACCTCCTTTATCAAAATGAGGTTTTACTTTATCTATTTGTTGTCTTAAAAATTTCATTTAGCCTACTTCTTTAATCATTAAATCTATACCTTGACGGATGATATCCTGTGCTTCAATTTTTGATGAACTTACAAAATCAATTAAAGCAAAATCTTCAGGTGCAACTTCATAAATTCCTAAATTTTCCATTTTTTCAATATCCCCTACCAATGTGGCTTTAAGCAATTGCATTGGGAAAATATCAATTGGCATTACTTTTTCCATTTCACCCGTTACAACCATTGCCCGATCTTCTCCGTTAAAATTCGTATCAAGTTTATATTCTTTGTTTGGTGTTAAAAACGAGAAAAAGGTACGTGACATACTAAATTTATCGTTTCCAAAAAATGGCATCCAACCAAAGAAAGCATAGTGATCACCTTCAGGTAAAACCGTAATTAAATTATCATAAAAACCTATTGAGTCCTTATCTGATACTGTTTCACCGGATAAAGGATTACCACTTATAATTCTATTTTTTTCGTCAACCAATTTACCCTTAACAATGTCTTTAATCTGAGTTCCTTGAACTACAGTATAATACTGAGGATCATTAACTTGTGAACCTGCAAGAGCAATTATTTTTGTTGGGTCATATTTACCAGTTAAAAATAATTTTCCAATAACAGCAACATCTTGTGGTTGAACTACCCACACTTTTTCTCCTACATTAACAGGGTCAACTTTTGAAATTTGAACACCTACATTTCCTGCCGGATGTTTACCCGAAACTTTGTGTAATGATACTCCTTGAATTTCATTAAAAAATGAAGAACCCTTTGAGTCAACAGACAGGTGTACTCCCCCTTCAGTCAATTTTGATAAAACTTCAATTCCAGCTTGAAATTCTTTTTCTTTTCCTGAAAGTGTAAAATTTATATCAGGCGACAAGGGTGCTGTAGCATAGGCCGAAATAAAAATTGCTTTTGGTTGTTCATCAGGATTTGCCATGATATCATAAGGGCGTTGCTTAATAAAAGCCCAGCATCCACTTTCAAGTAATAATTCCTTAACTTGAAGTGCAGTTAATTTTTTTGGTGGCTTAGCGCCAAAATCTTTATATGTATCTTTTGCTTCTGCTGTAATCTCAATCGATAATATTTTACGTCTGGCACCACGGATAATTTCTTTTATAACACCGCTAACTGGTGAAGTAAATTTAATTTGATCATTGTGTTTAGCATAAAACACAATATCCCCAACTTGCACTTTATCCCCAACTTTAACAGTCATTTTGGGAATAATTCCGTAAAAATTCGATGGTTTTATTACAAATATATTTGAGCGAGATACTGAAGATAATTTTTGCTGCGCTTTTCCTTTTAGCTTAATTGTTAAGCCATTTTTAATTCTAATGTCTTTTGACATAATTTATTCAGATTAGATTAGAAATCTCTTTAATTAAAATATGTTAATAAAGAGGCAGTCCCATTAAACTTTAGCATTACAAATCTAATAATTATTATTAATATTCTTTATAATTTTTGTATGATTATTTAATTAAAATCTATTAATTTTAAATCTTAATTTTTATGTTATTTTTGTTACCAATTTAAAAAAAATCATGAGGCATTTAAAAAATTATATTTTCTTAGTACTATTTATAAATTTTAATGTGATTGTATTAGCTCAAGAAAACAATATAATTCTTCCACCTGATCATATAAAATCTATTGTTTTAAGTCCAAATAGAGTAAATGCTTATGCACCCATCATGAAACTAGGTGAATCTTTTACACTTTCATTTGACGATATTGAAGCTGATGAAAAGTTATACTATTTTAAAATTGAGCATTGCAATTACAATTGGCAAAAATCAGATTTAGTTTCTACCGAATACCTAACAGGTTTTTCTAAAGACCGAATAAGGGATTTTGAAAATTCTTTTAATACCTTACTTTTTTATACACATTATAAAATTCAAATTCCAAATAAGGATATTCGGATAAAGATCAGTGGAAATTATTTAATTTCTATCATTGATGATGAAGATAATATTGTATTTACACGAAGATTTATTATTTACCAGCCTAAAGTTGATGTTGGTGTTACCGTTCATCGTAGCCGTGAAATAAATTTCATCAACGAAAAACAAGATGTAGAATTTGTGATCAATCACCCTAATATAATCTTTCGCGATCCAAACAATGATATAAAGATAGCAATTTATCAAAATAATGATTGGAATTCTGTGATCAAAAACATAAAACCAAAATATATTCGAAGTGGACAACTTTTGTACAATTATGTAAGCAATATCTCATACTGGGCCGGAAATGAATATTTATATTTTGATACAAAAGAAATTAGAAACGCTACAAACAATGTAGGTAAAACAAGGTTAGAAGATATTTTTCATACTTATTTATTTATTGATGAAGAACGCAATAACAGAGCCTATAGTTTTTATCCTGATGTTAATGGAAACTTTGTGTTGAGAACCATTGATACTGATGATATTGATCTAGAAGGAGATTACAGTAGAGTGCATTTTGCCTTAGAAAGTTTTGCAAATATTGGCAATAATGACATTTATATATATGGTGCATTTAACGATTGGCAAATTACCGATGAAAACAAATTAACTTACAATAATCAATCAAAGCTATATGAAGCTGCTTTATTATTTAAGCAAGGTTTTTACAATTATACTTATATTCTAGCAGATGAAAATAAGATTATTGACCAAAAAGCAATTGAAGGATCATATTATCAGACAGAAAACGAATACAATGTAATTGTCTATTATAAACAATTTGGAGACCGCTATACACAGGTTATTGGTGTGGGTTCCGGAAATTCAAAAACACTTGAAAATTAATATGGTTTTTTATTTTTTTATTCCTAGCAAATACAAAATTACACCTGGACCGGATTTTAATCTGTCAATTTCCCAAACAAATGTTTCCTTATTTTCAAGACTATCTACAAGTTCCTTCATTTCTTTTACAGAATAAGTTCTTAAAGAAGATACTATTCCATCCCACCAAACAAATAAAGGAACAATAGGAATCAAATATGTAAAAACAATTCTTCCAATTTTGAATGGCCTGATAAAAGGTGTGGTTAACAAAACACTAATGGGTGAAAAGAACATTGCCAATAAACTTGGAAAACTTCTTTCTTGACCTTCAAAAATTGCTATTGCACTATTTGAATCAACAGCATTTTGTAAAATTTGTCTGGCATCTTTTGGTTTGAAATGATGAAATGATAAAAACTGCGTTCTTAGTCCTTTTAATTCTTTAGGAACATCTCTGACATCAACAGGTTCATTAATATATTCGAAATTATCTGATTGATTTTTGGTATATTCAAATGCCGAAATATTTGGAAAAAAATCAGTTAAAATAATTTTGAGATCAGGGTTATTTTTTTTTAATTCTTCATTTAACCAGATTAGTCCACCACCTCCACCTGAAGCTAGATCTACTACCTGGTCAGTTTTGCTTTTTTTTAAACCCTTTTCAATAACATGAATAATGGGTTTATACATCTTTGTTTTATTAGAAAGAAATTGTAAAAAATCCGTTCCGTAATTCCTTAAAAATGAAGGAAACCATTGTTGGTCTTCAAATTCAAATAAATGTATTCTACCCATTTTATTGAATAATTATAGTTCTAAATTTGATAATATTATATCCTTTACCAAAGATAAAACAATTTAAAAATCTTTCTTTCTCAATTTTCTGTTAATTCTCCATACTGGAAAAATCACCCATAGAGATAGTACTGCAAATGAAATTAACATTCCTAAATTAGTTCCGAAAAACTTCTTAAAAACAGCTCCAGTATATCCCAATAGTGCCGAAATATCTAGTTTTAATAATATCAATATTCGAGAAAGATCAATTGGGTTTAGCATTGTTGCAATTAAAGAAGGTTTATCTAAAGGGTATTCATTGAAAACTACAAGTGAGATCAAAAACAATCCATCGTAAATAACTGCTAAAAATAACCACATTAGTATG
>JAUWUU010000155.1 GCA_030617765.1 Flavobacteriia bacterium
AATTTCTCTTTTTCTAATTATATGATCGGCTTCAACCATTTTTAATAGATCATACAAACGTTCAATTCGCTCTTCACAATCAAGGTGAGCTATAGTAGGATAATTACTAGGATTTTTTAATATTTCCTGATATTTATCACTGTCAATATTATATCTTAGGGCAACTTTTTTAAGAAATATTTCCTCTTCAGGACTAACATGACTATCGGCTTTCGCAATTCTAACAATATTTGCAAAATGACTGATATTTCTTTTTTGACCGACGCTCATGTAAAAATCTGAAATATCCATTTTAATTATTTTTTAGCATTATCTCAAATTTACAAAATTTTAAACACTTTTTATTCAAATCTTTTGTTAATAATGTTTTTGTCTTTAAAAATGGTCATTCTTATAAAATATTTATGACTAAAAATTTAGCCACACAAAGAAATGATTATATGAATGTTACACCTGCTACACCGGCAGGAGGATGTAACTTTTAATAAACAATAAAAATAAACAGATGAAAGAATTAAAAAAATAACATTGAATTTATTCTTATCATTAATATATTTATCGCATAAAGCTATCTTTGTCAAAAATTTAAATATTTTGGGTAAACAAACCGTCTCGCATATATACGAAAGATCTGAAAGAGTAATTCAAATCGCCCAATTATTACAACAAGAAAAAAGAAAATTACAACTTATAAATCTTGTTGGTTCTTCTTTTTCATTTGTTTTTGCTTCAATCTTTAAAAAAGTTGAAAAACCCTTTTTATTGATTTGTAATGATAAAGAGGAAGCTGCCTATTATTTTAACGATCTGGAACAACTAATGGGCAATAATGATCTGTTGTTCTATCCAGGATCTTATCGTCGAGCTTATCAAATAGAAGAAACAGATAATGCTAATATTTTGCTTAGAGCAGAAGTGTTAAACAGGATAAATTCCCAAAAAAAACCTGCAATTATTATAACTTATCCAGATGCACTTTTTGAGCAAGTTATTACCAAAAGCGAATTAAAAAGAAATTCATTAAATATAAAGATAAACGAAAAAATTTCTTTAGATTTTGTTAATGAAATGCTGTTTGAATATCATTTTAATCGTGTTGATTTTGTTACTGAACCAGGAGATTTTGCTGTTAGAGGTGGTATTATTGATGTTTTTTCATTTTCGAATGAAGAGCCTTTTAGAATTGAATTCTTTAGTGATGAAGTAGAAAGTATCCGAACTTTTGATATAGAAACACAACTCTCAATCGATAAATTAACGCGAATCAACATTATGCCCAATGTTGAAAATAAATTATTAAAAGAAAAGCGTGAGAGTTTTATAAAATATATTTCAAATAAAACAGTCGTTTTTTTAAAAAATAATGATTTATTAAAACCCCGTTTAGACAAACTTTTTATAAAATCAGAAGAAGTTTTTAAAAAATTAGAAGGAGAAATTGTACACGCGAAACCAAAAGATCTTTTTTGTGATGGAGATCTGATCAATAAGCAATTAGAAGATTATAGTTTGGTGTTTTTTGGAAATAATTCAATAAACAATTTTGAAGAAAATCAAATTGAATTCTCAACCAAGCCTCAGCCTGCTTTTAATAAACAGTTTAATTTATTAATTGATAATTTAAATCAAAACTCATCAAAAGGTATTAGCAATTATTTATTTTGTGATAACAAAAAACAAGCACAACGTTTTCATGATATTTTTGATGATATTGAACAGGAAATTCAATATAAAACATTTGTATTACCGCTTTATCAAGGCTTTATTGATGAAGAAAATAAAATTGCTTGTTATACTGATCATCAAATATTTGAACGTTACCATAAATTTCGTTTAAAAAGTGGTTTTTCAAAAAAACAAGCGATTAGTTTAAAAGAACTTACAAACCTTGAAATTGGAGATTATGTAACACATATTGATCATGGCATTGGAAAGTTTGGAGGACTTCAAAAAATTGATGTTGAAGGAAAAAAACAGGAAGCCATCAAGTTAATTTACGGTGAAAGAGATATTTTATACATCAGTATTCATTCTTTATATAAAATAAGTAAATACAACGGTAAAGACGGAAAAGCTCCTAAAATTTACAAACTAGGTTCGGGAGCCTGGAAAAAACTTAAGCAAAAAACCAAAACCCGTGTAAAACAAATTGCTTACGATCTGATAAAATTGTACGCAAAACGTAAAATGCAAAAAGGAATTGTTTACAATCCGGATAGTTATTTACAACACGAATTGGAGGCAAGTTTCTTATTTGAGGACACGCCGGATCAGCTTACGGCTACAATTGACGTTAAAAACGATATGGAAAATGAACAACCCATGGATAGGTTAGTTTGTGGAGATGTTGGTTTTGGTAAAACTGAGATTGCCATCAGAGCTGCGTTTAAAGCAGTTGACAATGGAAAACAGGTTGCTATTTTGGTGCCTACCACTATTTTGGCTTTTCAGCATTTTAAAACTTTTACTGAACGTTTAAAAGATTTTCCTGTTGTTATTAATTATTTAAATAGGTTTAGAACTACTAAGCAACGCAATGAGATCATTAAGGGCTTGGCCGATGGAAGTGTTGATATTATTATAGGTACACATCAATTGGTCAATAAAAATATTTTTTTTAAAGATCTTGGATTACTTATTATTGATGAAGAACAAAAATTTGGTGTAGCAGTAAAAGACAAGCTTAAAACCATTAAAGAAAATGTTGATACCTTAACTTTAACTGCAACGCCAATTCCGCGAACATTACAATTTTCATTGATGGCTGCTCGAGATATGTCGATAATAAATACACCGCCCCCAAACCGTCATCCTATTGAAACACATGTTATTCGTTTTAATGAAGAATTGATACGTGATGCCATTCAATATGAAATTTTAAGAGGAGGGCAAGTTTTTTTTATTCATAATAGAATAGAAAATATCAAACAAGTTGCAGGTATGTTACAACGTTTGCTTCCAGATGCTAAAATTGGAATCGGTCATGGGCAAATGGAAGGCAAAAAACTTGAAAATCTGATGCTTTCATTTATCAATAATGAGTTTGATGTTTTAGTGTCTACAACAATCATTGAAAGTGGTTTGGATATTCCAAATGCGAATACAATTTTTATCAATAATGCCAATAATTTTGGTCTAAGTGATTTGCATCAAATGCGAGGAAGGGTTGGAAGATCTAATAAAAAAGCATTTTGTTACTTTATTACACCCCCTTATCACATGATGACAGATGAGGCCAGAAAACGAATTCAGGCACTCGAATTACACTCTGATCTGGGCAGCGGATTTTTTATTGCGATGAAGGATTTTGAAATTCGTGGAGCTGGTGATTTGTTAGGAGGTGAACAAAGCGGATTTATCAATGATATTGGCTTTGAAACTTACCAAAAAATATTAAATGAAGCTATTGACGAGTTAAAAGAAAATGAGTTTAAAGAATTGTATAAACATGAAAAGAAAGAAGCAAAAGACTTTGTAAAAGATGTACAAATTGATAGTGATTTTGAAATTTTAATTCCAGATGACTATATCAGTATTATTTCTGAAAGATTAAATCTTTATCATAAATTAAGTGAAATAAAAACTGAAGAAGAATTATCGCAATTTAAAAATGAAATGATTGATAGATTTGGAGAATTGCCTGTTCAGGTAGTTGATCTTTTCGATAGTGTTAGAATTAAATGGCTCGCAAAAAGACTTGGTTTAGAACGTGTTATTTTAAAACAAAAAAGAATGATTGGTTATTTTATTGCCGATCAGCAAAGCGAATTTTTCCAAACAGGTAGTTTTACTTCCATTCTAAAATATGTACAAGCTAACAGTAAACTATGCGTCATGAAAGAGAAAGAGACCAAAAACGGTTTACGGTTGATGATTACTTTTATCAGAATTGATTCAGTTAAAAAAGCCTTACAGATTTTAGAAGAAATTAAATGAGAGATCAACATACAAAACAACTTTTCGAACTTTTTTTAGCTACATTATTTATTAGTACTTCTGGAGCATTGGGAAAATTTATTGATATGCCCCCACCTGTTATTGTTTGGTGGCGTGCATTTTTAGCATCTGGCTTTATTTATCTTTTTTGTAGGTATAAAAAAATCTCACTTCGTATAAATTCAAAAAAAGACTTAATCACATTTATTTTAGGTGCTTTATTTATGGGCGCACACTGGATAACCTATTTTTATTCCTTAAAATTATCTAACGTGGCACTCGGGATGCTTTCTTTATTTACTTATCCTGTAATAACAGCATTATTAGAACCACTTTTTTATAAAGTAAAACTTAATCCTATTCACATTTTACTTAGTTTTATTGTTTTATTGGGAATTTATATTCTCGCCCCAGATTTTGATTTGGAAAGTACACAGTTAAAAGGCATTCTTTTGGGTATGCTCTCTGCCTTATTCTATTCATTAAGGTTATTGATTTTAAAACAACATGCAGCCACTTATAATGGTTCGATGCTTATGTTTTATCAAATTTTTATATTGAGTATTGTATTATT
>JAUWUU010000103.1 GCA_030617765.1 Flavobacteriia bacterium
TAAACTTGTTTTGGAGGAGTTTCGGGGAAAAATAAAACTTTTGGAGGGAAAACTCCAAATAATACAATAGCCAATATTAGTAAACCGAATGTTCCGAAAAAGAATGTATAAACATTTTTTCCTTTTAAGGCAAATCTTAAATTACCCTCATAAATATTCTCTAAATAGGGTAGAAATCTCTTTTGAAACCAAATAGTTGACGGTGTAAGAAATTTAGTATTAACAATACGTAAGAATCCACCTATAACCATCAATAAACCAATCGCATTTAAAAATTTTAATTTTGTAGAAATTCCTGCAATAATAAATAGAATACCAATGCCAATTACTATTAAACTGTATTTAAACATTTTTTTGAAGTCGACATCATCTTCTTTAATTTTCATATAAACCGAGGTTAACATCGGGTTTATAACCAAAGCAACAAATAATGATGAACCAAGAACAATTATCAATGTTATGGGTAAAAACTTCATAAATTCACCCATCATCCCTGTCCAAAAGGCCAGTGGTAAAAAGGCAGCCAAAGTAGTAGCAGTTGATGCTATAATTGGCATTGCAACTTCACCAACTCCATATTTTGCTGCATCTATCTTTGAATAACCTTCATCAAGTAATCTATAAACATTTTCAACAACAACAATTCCATTGTCAACCAACATTCCCAGTGCCAATACTAATGAAAATAACACCATCATGTTTAAGGTAACGCCCATCATATTTAAAATTATAAATGAGATAAACATAGATAGCGGAATTGCAATACCCACAAAAAGTGCATTTCTAATCCCTAAAAAGAAAAGTAAAACCAAAACAACTAAGATCACACCTAAAATAATGCTGTTTTCAAGATCAGATACCATGGTTTTGGTATCATTGGTTTGGTCGTTTGTTTTTGTAATATTAAGATTTGATGGGAAAACATTTTTTTGAGCATCAGCCAAAATAACATCGATTTGCTCGGATGCATTTATTAAATTTTCACCACCTCTTTTGGTAACATCCAACATCACTACCGTTTGCGAAAACTCTCTGGCATAACTCGTTTTTTCTTGTTCTTTAAATTTAATAGAAGCAATATCTCTTAAATAAACAATATTTCCTTTTTCATGTTTTACAATAATATCTTCAATTTCTTTAATCGATTCAAATTCACCAATTATTCTAACGTTTCTTCTAATTCCACTTTCTCGTAGATCACCTCCAGAAACCGTAACATTTTCACTTTGAATAGCTTGTTCAATATCTCCAAAACTTATTTTAGAGATCTCCATTTTGTAGAGATCAATGCTTATTTCTACTTCTTTATCCTGAATTCCTCTAATATCAACTTTAGAAATTTCGGGTACTTTCTCTATTTCATCTTCTAAATATTCACCATATCTTTTAAGCTGATCTAATGAAAAATCACCTGAAAGGTTTATATTCATAATGGGCATTAGTTCTGCAAAATTCATTTCCTGAACATTAGGATCAGCAGGCAGATCTTTAGGAAAATCTTTATCAGATAAAGCAGCATCTACCTTATCTTTTACTTTGCGTAAAGCTTCAGTAGGCGTAACGTTAAAATCAAACTTTACCTGTATCATTGAAAACCCTTCGGAAGAAGTAGAAATAATTTCATCTACACCAGATATACCATTAATTTCTTTTTCTATGGGTTTGGTTATTAATTTTTCAATATCTATAGCTGAGTTTCCTGGATAGGGAGTTGATATAAAAATTTGAGGTACAACAATTTCTGGAAAAGCTTCCCTCGGCATATTTTGATAAGAAAAAATTCCTGCAAAAATTATCATGAAAGTAATAACAAAAACAGTCATCCTGTTATTTATAGCCCATGTAGATAATTTAAACTCTTTAAGTATACTATTCATTTTGATATTTTTCAGAAATTAAGCAATTATTTAATTTATTATTTTAATCAATTCACCATCTTTTACGATTCTTGAACCTTTATTTACAATTGTATCACTTATTTTTAATCCTTCTGTAATGAGTGATTTTTGATCGTATTCTTTTGAAACTGTAATTATTTTTTTTGACACTTTAAAATCAGCATTATTATTATGAACTAAAAAGACAAAACTATTATCATCTTTGTCTTTTTGGATAAGAGAAGTAGGAATTATGATACCATTTTCTGCAAAATCCTTAATTTTAATATCTGCTAATAAATTTGGTTTGATTAAATTATTTTTATTTTCTAAGTTTATTTTAGTCTTAAAACTTCTATTATTGGGATTGATAACATTACCCACTTGTGCAATTTCTGACTTCATTTTAGTATGAATTGAAGGGAAATTGATCAATGCTTCATTACCTTTTTTGATATAAGGCAAATAAGTTTCGGTAACATCAGCTTCTAAATATACTTTATCAAGATTAACCAATCTAACAACTGCTAGCTGTGGGCTAACCAATTCACCATTTTTAGGAAAAATTTCATCAATAATACCTGAGAAAGGGGCTTTAATTTTCATTTTTGCAGCTTGATTTATAAGAGCTGTCTTATTATTTTTAAGGCTTTCAAATTGTGTTTTGGCTTGAAGATATTGCATTTCAGAACCAATTTTTTGATCCCATAATCTTTGCTGTCTTTCAAATGTGGTTTTTGCAAGATTTAATTGAGTATTTAGTTCTGCAATGTTATCTTGTATTGATGAATCATCCAAATGGATCAACACCTGACCTCTACCTACTTTTTGACCTTCTTTTACATGAATATTTTTGATGGTTCCTCCAATTTCAGGCCTTATTTCAATATTTTTATCAGCTTTTACAACACCCTGAATTTCAATATAATGTTTAAAATCATCTTTTTCAGGATTAATTATTGTTACAAATTGATAGTTACTTTTTATATCATCTTTTGAAATAAGCATTTCAATATTTTTTAAAACATTATTTAAACTATCAATTTGATTGATAACAGATGTTTTTTGACCTTGAAGCTCTTCTAAAGAACCAGATATTTGATCTTCTTCTTTTTTGCAAGAAAAGATTACAAGAAATATAAAAATATATATAATTGATTTTTTCATTTTAAAATATATTAAGGGCGTTTTCTAATTCTACTTTTGATTGTATGATTTCTAATATTGATTGAATGTATTGTTGTTGCTGTTGATATAATTGATTTTGAGCATTGGTTAGGTTAAAACTTGAACTAAGTCCTTCAAAAAATTTAATTTGTTCTTTACTAGCAATACTTTCAGCTAAAACTAAATTTTGTTTGGATGTTTGGTAATGATCCAATGCGAATTGATACTTGTTTTTGGCAGTATCAACCTGTAATTTTAATCTTTGGGAAGTTTCATCTAATGCAATTTCTGATTGTTCTAAACTTATTTTTGCTTGTTGTGTTCTGGCACTTCTTTGTAGGCTACTAAAGATTGGAACATTTAAGCTAACACCAAATAAAGAGGAGTTAAACCAATCTCCATTATTTTCAAAGAAGATATTATTGTCATTGTTAGCGTATGTTGAATAATTAACAAAAGCTCCTAATGATGGAAGAGCCTGGCTCTTTTCAAACTTCACCAGTAATTCATTTGAAACAACTGTATTATCTGCAATTCGATAATCTATGTGGTTGTCTAAATTAAAATTTGAATTTATCAAATTCAAATCTGATGAACTTAGCGCGAGTTCTTCAAGGTTTTCTTTTAAAACTACTTGTGTATCAATAGGAATGCCTAAAGTAAGATTAAACATCTTTTTTGCGATAATTTCAAGTCGATTAGCTTTATTTATCTGATTTTCGATAGTTGATAAAGTAATTTGTTGTTGTTCAAGATCTTGCTCTTCTGCGAGACCATTTGCCAGAATTGACTTAGTTTCATTTAGGTTTTTTTGTAAAGTAGCTCTGTTTTTTTCTAATATAATAATAGATTCATGTGCAATCAATACACTTCCATAAGCATTTATAACAGCTTCTTTTACTTTTTGATCAGTTTTTTCTTTGGCGAGTTCAGAAATATTTAAATAAGTTTTAGCAGATTGTAGCCCGATCAAATATGAACCATCAAATAATAATTGAGTTAAGGTTAGGGATGCATTTAAATTTTGTTTTGTACCAAAAGAAACTTCCATAAATTCACCAGGCTCACCACCAAAAAATTCAGCAGGTATTAATGTTATTCCCTGTTTGAGCCAGTTTTGATAATCTACTTTACCATTAATTTGAGGTAAACCAATGGCTGTAGTTTCCCATTTCTTTTTAACTGCGGCATCAATATTTAATTTTGCTGTACGGACTGAATAATTGTTAATTAATGCATAACTAACAGCTTCATCAATGGTGAAAGCATAATTGTTTTCTTGAGCTCTTAAAGTTGAAAATATTGAATATATTGAAAAGATTAGTAAGATGATCTTCTTCATTTTTTAATAATATTTTGTAATGTTTTTAATCCTTTTTCAGTAGCAATAGCTCTTATGTGATATTCTAAATAAATATCCATTAAATAAGAAATTGAAAAGTTATTTTTCGGAAATAATTCCTCATTTCTTATTCCCATCATCCCGTTAAAATACAATCTGGTTATTAGGTTGATATCTATTTCTTTTCTGTAATAACCTTTTTCAATACCTTTTTTTAAATTTTGTGAAATACATGTATTTACTGAGTCAAATTGTTTTTGTTTAAGTGTTTCAAATATTTTTGGATAATACTTATGCAATTGGTATTGAGGAGAAGATTCTTCATTTTTTAATTGTTCCAATATTAGTGATTTGACTTCATATAATTCTTTAATAGGATTATAATTTAAAGAACAAATCATAAATATTCCTTTGTTAATTTTTTCAAAGGCATAAATTGAAGCCGCTTCTACTAATTTGGCCTTGGTTGCAAAATAATTATAAATGGTCTTCTTCGATATCGCTAATTCTTTAGCAATATCATCCATGGTTATACTTTTAACACCATAGCTCAAAAACAAATCAATTGTTTTATTTAAGATCTTTTCTTTCATGAGCCGGCAAATATAATAAAAGGAAACTAAAAATACTTAAAAAGTTTCCAAAGTTTTTATTCTTTTTAGGATACTTATGGTTTTGTTTTCAGAAAAGATTATTTTTACAAAAAACAACAAATTGAAAATAGAAGATTATAAAAATGCATTTTTACTTTATTTAGATGATAAAACGAGTGAAAAGGGTGTATTAAAAGAACCAAAGAATTTATATGAGCCAATTCAATATATCTTAAATCTTGGAGGGAAAAGATTACGGCCGGTTTTGACTTTATTGAGCTGTGATATCTTTAGCGGAAATTATAGAAGCGCTTTAGATGCGGCATTAGCCATTGAGATGTTCCACAATTTTACTTTGATGCATGATGATATTATGGATGAGGCATCAATTAGAAGAGGTAAAACTACAGTTCATATAAAGTGGGATGTTAATACAGGCATATTATCAGGTGATGCATTGATGATTTTGGCGTATCAATTATTTGAAAATTATGAAGGGGAAGTCTTTAAAAATATTATTTCCCTTTTTAATAAAACGGCAATTGAAGTATGTGAGGGTCAACAATATGATGTTGATTTTGAGACTAAAAGTAATGTTACTTTGGTCGAATATGAGAGAATGATTGGTTATAAAACTGCTGTTTTGGTTGCTGCTGCTTTAAAAATGGGTGCTATTATTGCCGAGGCTGAAAAAAAAGAAGCTGATTTGATTTATGAATTTGGTTATAATCTGGGAATGGCCTTTCAATTGCAAGATGATTACTTAGATACCTTTGGCACTAAGGAATTTGGAAAAAAAATTGGAGGAGATATTTTAGAGGATAAAAAAACGTTTTTAGTTATTAAAACTCTGGAACTTGCTTCAGAAAAAGATAAAAAAATTATTAAAGATCTTTTTTCAACTAATAATAAGACTTCTGAGAAAATTGATAATATTACTACATATTTTAAAAAATATAAAGTAGATAAAATTATTCAAAAAGAGATTGAAAAATATACAAAAAAAGCTTTTTCAAGTGTTTCAAAATTAATGGTTTCTCAAGAAAATAAAAACATTTTAATTGATTTTAGTAATAATCTAATGAATAGAAAATTATAATGTTACCTCAGGAGTTTTCAATAGAATATTTGCAAGAAGTTGAAAATAAAGAGTTATTAATAAAATTAATTCTTCAAATAAAAAAAGATGCACAAATGGTTGGTGTAGATTTTGAGATAAAGGAAGAAAGTTCTCCTTTTGAATTGGTAAATTATCTGCAGATTTTTTTAAGTAATTTAATTCAAAATAATTTCAATGCTTATGCAAATTTATTATACCGGGTTGATATTCCTGAAAAGGAATTATTGGATTTACAAGATTTGGAAATCAGTATTCTTGTAAAAAATATTGCCATTCTTTTATTGAAAAAAGAATGGCAAAAAGTATGGTTTAAAAGTAGAATCCAATAAATGGTTGCCAAGCATCACCATAAACACTTTTATTACTATCATAAAGAACATCATATCTAAACCCAAAAGAAAAATGACCAGTTACAAATGAAGCTCCAAGATAAATAGCATTATTCCAATAAGAATCGTCAACGACACCTCTCCATTCAGTTTGTAAACCCTCGTATTCTGCCGAAAGTTGTAAAAAAGGGATTGGCCTATAAAGTGCAGATATTCCACCTCCAAAAGAATTGGAATGATAATTATGGTATTTAATCCCACCAATACCATTTGTTAAATAATCACCATCAGAATAAATATAAGTAACACCTATACCTGTTAGAAATTTAGGCGAAATATGATAATAAGCTTTAGGAGCGATTAAGATATCTGTTCCACCATTCCAAAATGACATTCCAATATTACCACCATAACTCCACCTTGGTTGAAAAGATGGTTTGGTATATTGTTTTGCAATGGTTTGTGTAGTAGTTTCATTACCGGATTGATACTGGTAATTTGAATTATTTGGAATTACTTTTTTTTGAGCACTTAGCGAATTCACAAATAAAGCGAATACAATAATTATAGTAAATTTTTTAAACATAATTTTTAATTTTTTTAGTTAATTTTGCCGCAAAAGTAATAAAACAAAAATAAATATTGTTCAAAATATAAAAAAATAGTAATATTGCATTCCATTTTAGGACCCATAGCTCAGTTGGTTAGAGCACCTGACTCATAATCAGGGGGTCGAAGGTTCGAGCCCTTCTGGGTCCACAAAATTTAATTTTTAAGTTTATTAATAAATTTTTATTGATTTCAGAGAAGTTGACAATACATTTAAAAAGTTTTTATTATAATGTTAACTATATTATTAAAAATTGATAAAAAGTAAATATTTAAAAAGAAGTTTCTTTTTATATGAATCCTTTTTATATATTTGCAACATAATAAAAATATTGCCGTTATAAAGGCAAAAAACTGATTATGTGGCTGATAGCTACTCAAAAACAATCCTCACTTTTTTATTTTGTTCTCTTTGCCAGTATCATTCTTGCACAAGAAATATACAGTGTAATTTCTCCTAAGAAAACTTCCTCAAATACGCTATTTCAATAAATTTACTTAATCCTAACAAGATTATTCATATAGCTTCTTAGTTATAGTATTACCATTTTAACTGCACATTCTTGATTTAAAAGGTGTGAAAGAAGGGCCCAATTTTCTTAAAGGGCCCATATCCAAATCAATAGATAAAACTAAAGAATTATGACAACAATAAAACTATATATAAGGTTTATAATGATCTCAAATAGGTTAAATCACAGAGGATTAACTGTAATCCAATGTAGATTAACATATAATAAAAAAAGAAAAGTTTTTTCCACAGGTTTATTTGTAAATCCAAAGTACTGGAACAGTAAAAAACAGAAGTTGATGGAAGTATCAGAACAACATGAATATGTAAATGCGAAATTGGGCCTTGTTAAAAATAAAATTAATAGGGCTTTTTTATTTCTTCAAGTGAAAGAAACGGAATTTAATGTTACAGATATTTATGATCATTATAAAGGAAAACCTTTAAAAAAGGAAATGGGTATTGTTGAAATATTTGATCTGCACAATGAAAGAATTTTTAAGCTTGTAGGTAAAGAAATGTTATTGGCAACTTATGAAAGATATCTATTGGTGCAAAAGCATTTAAAAAATTATATCTATTGGAAATTTAAAGCCTACGAAAGACCCGTAAAGAGCCTTAAATTAAGCTTTATTAATGATTTTAGTTATTACCTTAAAGCAGAAAAGAACATGCAGCAAATCACTTTAAATAAGGTTATACAGAGATTTAGAAAGGTGATAAAATTTGCAATTGGACATGATTTTTTGGATAAAGATCCTTTTATTCTGTACAAGGTTAAAACAGTTAAAAAGGAAATAGTTTTTTTAAATGCAGAAGAGCTTGAAAGACTGGAAAAAAAAGTATTTAAAATAAAAAGACTTCAGGTTATTAAGGACTGTTTCATCTTCTGCTGTTATACCGGTTTGGCCTTTAAAGAAATGTCCAATCTAAAGAAAACTAATATCGAGAAAGGTAATGATGGTTTTAGCTGGATAAAGATCAAAAGGCAGAAGACGCATAAGACCTTATCTATTCCTATCTTACCTAAAGCTCAAGAAATAATAGATATTTACTATAGCAAGGATGAAGAAAAGTTGTTACCCAATATCAGCAATCAGAAGTTTAATGCTTATCTAAAGGAAATAGCCGATGTAACAGGTATTACTAAAAATCTGACCCATCATATCGCCAGAAAAACATTTGCATCAAACGTGCTTTTATTCTATGATGTGCCTATTGAAATTGTATCTGAACTTTTAGGGCATTCAAAAATGGCAATAACTCAGCAAAGCTATGGGAAAGTTGTTTTAAAGAAAGTTAGTGAAGAAATGAAAAAACTAAATAAAAAATTGAAGTAAATATA